>NZ_BANB01000256.1 GCF_000964365.1 Acidisphaera rubrifaciens HS-AP3
ATCCCCGCCGCCGCCGCCGCGTCGCCCGCCAGTGCCGCATCGGCGAGACCATGCAGCGCGGCGAAGGCCGCCGGCGTGTTCAGGTCGTCGCACAGCGCCGCCAGCAAGCCCTCCGGCACCGGACCCGGGCCCGCATCCGGGTGCCGCTCCAGCGCCCGGTAGAAACGGTCGAGTTCGCGTCGTACCTCGGCCAGCGCCGCCGGGGTGAAGTCCAGCTCGGCCCGGTACTGCGCGCGGAGCAGCAGCATCCGCACCGCCTCGGCCGGCGCGAGGCCCAGGACGTCGCGCACGGTGCGGAAATTGCCCAGGCTCTTCGACATCTTGGCGCCGTCGACCAGCAGCATGCCGTTGTGCAGCCACACATGCGCGAAGCGGCTGCCCGGAAATCCGCAGCAGCTCTGCGCGATCTCGTTCTCGTGGTGCGGGAAGATCAAGTCGCGGCCGCCGCCATGGATGTCGAACTCCGGGCCCAGATAGCGCGCCGACATGGCGGAGCATTCGATATGCCAGCCCGGGCGGCCGCGTCCCCACGGGCTGTCCCAGCCCGGCTGATCGGCCGCCGAGGGCTTCCACAGCACGAAGTCGCCCGGGTCGCGCTTATACGGCGCGATCTCGACCCGCGCCCCGGCGCGCAGCTCGTCGGGCGACAGGCCGGACAGGCGGCCGTATTCGGGAAAGGTCGCGACCGAGAACAGCACGTGCCCGTCGGCCGCATAGGCGTGGCCGCCGGCGATCAGCGCCTCGATCAGCGCCACCATGTCCGGCACGTGGCCGGTCGCGCGCGGCTCGATATCCGGCGGCAGCACGCCGATTGCGGCCATGTCGGCGTGGTAGTCCTCGGTCGTCCGCGCCGTGATCGACTCGATCGGCTCCCCGCTCTCCAGCGACCGGGCCATGATCTTGTCGTCGATATCGGTGATGTTGCGGACATAGGTGACGCGCGGATAGAGCGCGCGCAGCAGCCGCACGAGCACGTCGAACACCACCGCCGGGCGCGCGTTGCCGAGATGCGCGAGGTCATAGACGGTGGGGCCGCAGACATAGAGACGGACATGCCCGGGGTCCATCGGCACGAAGGGCGCGCGCCGGCGCGTGAGGCTGTTGTGCAGGACAAGGTCGGCCATGGCCGGCTTTTCCGCCAAGCCGGCGCGGGAGGCAACGGGGACAGCCGCCCGGCCCGCCGGCGCGGCGTTGGTTGACAGCGCGGCCGGGACGCGGATACCGCTCCCCGGCGCCGCCGTGACGGGGCGCCAACGTGTTCAACCCCGGCGAGTGCCGGCACATCGTGGCGGCATGCGCCTGATCTCCGACCGCCCCAGCACGCCGGCGCCCGCGCCGGAAGAGACGCCGCCCGTCCGTCGGCGGTCGCGCCGGCTGCGGCATTTCATGGCCGTGTTCGGACCGGGCCTGGTGGTCATGCTGGCCGACACCGATGTCGGCAGCGTCGTCACGGCCGGGCAGAGCGGCGTGCAGTGGGGCTATCGCCTTCTGCTGCTGCAGGTGCTGCTGATGCCGATCCTGTACATGGTACAGGAACTGACGGTGCGGCTCGCGATCTTCACCGGCCGGGGCCATGGCGAGCTGATACTCGAACAATTCGGCCGGTTCTGGGCCTGGGTCTCGGCGATCGGGCTCGGGCTGGCCGTGGTCGGCGCCCTGCTGACGGAGTTCGCGGGCGTCGCGGGCGTGGGCGAACTGTTCGGCATCTCCCGCGTCTACACGCTCCCGCTGTCCGCGGTCCTGCTGCTTGGCGTCGTCATGACCGGGTCGTATCGCCGGGTCGAACGGGTGGCGATCCTCGTCGGCCTGCTGGAACTGGCGTTCTTCGGCGTCGCCGTCGCGGCCCGGCCGGACTGGCACACGCTGGCGGCGGGCAGCGTGTCGATCCCGATCACCAACCAGAGTTATCTGTTCCTGGTCGCGGCCAATATCGGCGCCGTCATCATGCCTTGGATGATTTTTTACCAGCAATCCGCGATCGCCGATAAGCGGCTGCGGCCGGAGCATTTCACCGCCGCGCGGTGGGACACCGCCGCGGGCGCCGTGCTGACGCAGCTGGTGATGGCCGCCGTGCTGATCGCCTGCGCCGCCACCATCGGCGCGAGCAAGCCGGACAGCAGCCTGCAGACCGTGGGCGACATGAGCGCGGCGCTGACGCCCTTCCTCGGCCCGACCTTCGGGCGGATCGTGTTCGGTGCCGGGGTGCTGGGCGCCGGGATGGTGGCGGCGATCGTCGCCTCGCTCGGTTTCGCCTGGGGCCTCGGCGAGATCACCGGCTATCGGCGCTCGCTCGAATACCGGCCGATGCAGGCGCGGTGGTTCTACGGCGTCTATGCGCTTTGTCTGATCGGCGGGGCGGTGCTGGTCGGCACCTGGCCCAACCTCGTGGAGCTGAACGTGGACGTTCAGGTAATGAACGCCATGCTGCTGCCGCTCGTGCTCGGCTTCCTGATCGCCCTGTCGGTGCGGGCGCTGCCGCCGGGCATCCGTCCACGCGGCCTCTATTTGTGGACCGTCGTGGTGATCGCCGTGGTCACCACGGCCTTCGGCGTGTTCGGCGCGGTGCAGGGCGTGGGCCTGCTGTAGGGGCCGCATTGCGCGCCGGGCGGATGCACGCACGCCGCGCCTGCCGCTAGCATCGATGGCGGCGACTGCCGGAGGGCCTGCCATGGACGCGCTTACCGTCCGCCCGATCGCCGGCGCGATCGGCGCGGAGATCGACGGCCTCGACCTCGCGCGGGGGCTGCCCGATGCCGCCGCGCGCGCGGCCCTGCGGGCGGCGTGGCTGCGCCATCAGGTGATCGTGCTGCGCGACCAGCACCTCGACCCGGCGGCGTTCCTGGCCTTTGCCCGCACCCTCGGCGAGCCGGTCGAATATCCGTTCGTCCGCGGCATCGACGGCTTCCCCGAGATCATCGCGGTGACCAAGCTGGAACACGAGACGACCAATTTCGGCGGCATCTGGCACGCCGACACGACCTATCTGCCGCGCCCGCCGATGGCGACGATGCTGATCGCGCGCGAGGTGCCCCCGGCGGGCGGCGACACGCTGTTCGCGAGCCAGTACGCGGCGTACGAGGCGCTGTCGCCCGGCCTGCGCGCGACGCTCGACGGGCTGCGCGCCGTCAGCTCCTCCGCCAAGGCCGATGTCAGCCGCACGCGCGAGGACCGGATGCGCAGCAGCGGCCAGTCGGATGCGCCGGCCGAGCTGCAGGCCGAGCATCCGGTCGTGCGCACCCATCCCGAGACGGGACGGCGCGCGCTCTATGTCAACGTCGCGCACACGCTCCGCTTCGCCGGCTGGACCGAGGCGGAGAGCGCGCCGCTGCTCGCGTTCCTCCATCAGCATCAGGTGCGGCCGGAGTTCACCTGCCGTGTGTCCTGGCGGCCGGGGACGATCGCGCTCTGGGATAATCGTTGCACGCTGCACAATCCGGTCAACGACTATCACGGCTATCGCCGCGTGATGCACCGCGTCACGCTGGCCGGCGACGTGCCCGCCTGAGCCGCCGCCCCGTCCTCCGCCACGCCGTATTGGCAACGCGCACGGTCCCTGGCCTAGACTTTGTCCGTACCTGGAAAATCCGGGACGACACGGGGGAGGGACGTGATGCAACGACGAGGATTTCTGACCGCCGCCGCGGCCGGCGCCGGCGCCGCGCTCGCGGGCACGGTGCAGGCCCGCGAGGTGGAGCCGCTGGCCGGCGAGACCGGCATTGCGAATATGGGGACAGGCAGTGCCGTGCTGCCGCTCGGCCCGCTGCCGGGATCACGCTATCCGGACCAGCACATCCAGGCGCTGGACAAGCGCTTCAAGGGAAGCCCCGGCACGGGCGCGGTGGAGCGGGTGGCCACCGGGCTGCGCTGGGCGGAGGGGCCTGCCTATCTCCGCGCGGGCCGCTATTTCGTCTGCAGCGACATCCCGAACAACCGGCAGATCAGGCTGCTTGCGGAGGACAATCATTTCAGCGTCTTCCGCACGCCGTCCTATAACTCCAACGGCAGCACGGTCGATCCGCAGGGGCGGTTGGTGACATGCGAGCATGCCGGACGTCGTGTCGTCCGTTTCGAGCATGACGGAACCATAACGATCCTCGCCGACAGCTTCGACGGCAAGCCGTTCAACAGCCCCAACGACGTCGTCGTGGCGTCCAACGGGTCGATCTGGTTCAGTGACCCGACCTATGGCATCCTCGGCAATTACGAGGGGTTCAAGCATCCGATCGAGCAGAAGACGCGCAACGTCTATCGGGTGGACGGACAGAGCGGCCAGGTCACGAAGGTGATCGACGATTTCGTGCAGCCCAACGGCCTGTGCTTCTCGCCCGACGAAAAGAAGCTCTACATCATCGACAGCGGCATCACGGAGGGCGGCCCGGCCCATATCCGCGTCTTCGACGTCGATATCGACAGCGGCAAGCTGACCAACGGCCGCGTGTTCGCGGAGAACTTCGCGCCCGGCTTCACCGACGGCATGCGCGCCGATATCGAGGGCAATATCTGGTGCAGCATGGGCTGGGGCGACCCGAAGGAGGATGGCGTGCGCTGCTATGCGCCGAACGGCGACATGATCGGCAAGATCCACCTGCCGGAGACCTGCGCCAATCTTACCTTCGGCGGCCCGCTGCGCAACCGCCTGTATATTTGCGCCAGCACCTCGGTCTATGCGCTGTACGTCAACACCCAGGGCGCGGCGATGCCATAGCCGCCGCCCGACCGACAGCGGCCCATCCGGCGCACGCGGCGCCGGATGCGGGCCGCGCAGGCGTGGCCTGCGCGCGCCGTCTGGGGCATGGTGGGCGCATCTGTCCGGGCTCGCGCGGCCCGGCGCCGCACGCCGAGGAACGCCCGCCATGACCCAGCTGCCCGAGCGCCTGTTCTATGAGCCGTCCAAGGGGCACGGGCTGCCGCACGACCCGTTCAACGCGATCGTCGGGCCGCGGCCGATCGGCTGGATTTCCACCCGCGGCGCCGATGGCAGCCGCAACCTCGCGCCCTACAGCTTCTTCAACGCCTTCAACTACACGCCGCCGATCGTCGGCTTCTCCAGCACCAGCCCCAAGGACAGCGTGCGCAATGCGCGCGAGACGGGCGAGTTCGGCTGGAACCTCACGACCCGCACACTCGCCGAGGCGATGAACGCGACCTGCGCGCATGTGCCGTACGGCGTGGACGAGTTCGCCCTCGGCGGCGTGACCCCGCGCGCAGGACGGCTGATCGAGGCGCCGCTGGTGGCGGAAAGCCCGGTGAACTTCGAGTGCAAGGTGACCGACATCATCCAGCTTCACAGCCACACCGGCGTGATGGCGCAAGGCTGGCTGGTGCTGGGCGAGGTGGTCGCCGTGCATCTGGACCCGGCCTATCTGCGCGACGGCGTGTTCGACACCTTCGCGGCCGACATCGTGCTGCGCGCCGGCGGCCCGAGCGCCTATGCGATGATCCGCCCGGACAGCCGCTTCGACATGCGCCGGCCGACGTAGCGGACGGCGGCCGCGCGATCACCCGTCGTCGTGGTGCGACCTATTCGATGGTCTGCACCACCTCGAACCCCTCGAACTCCGGGTGGCCGAGATACTTCGCCCGGCTCTGCCCGGCATTGGCGTGGGCGGCGCGGAAGGACTCGCTTTTCGTCCACGCCTCGAAGCTGGCGTGATCGTCCCAGATGACGTGCGAGGAATACAGCGTGTGGTCCTCGCGTTCCGGGCCGCGCAGCAAATGGAAGGACTGAAAGCCGGGCGTCTGCTTCAGGTAGGAGTCGCGGCCGAGCCACATGGCCTCGAAATCCGCCTCCGATCCACGGGCGACGCGAAAGCGGTTCATGGCGATGAACATGGGCCGGTCCCTTTCTATTCGGCGGCGATAGCCCGGCGCTGATCGAGCCGGCGCAGCGCCCGGTCGATCCACTGCGCCGTCAGCTTTTCCGCCAGGCTGTTCTGATAAAGGCGCTCATGCAGCGCCGGGAAGTCCACCCGGTCGAGCGGCTGATCCTGGTTGAAGCACGAGAACACGACCGTACGCGCGCCGGTCGCCGGATCGACCTGCGGCTGGAGGCACTGGGCGCAGACCTCCTTCATCATGCACTGCATCGGGCTGTTGATCGACCCGATCGCGGTGTGCCCGGCCGGCAGCATCGGCGCCAGGACGCCGTGCCGCGCGCGCCCGACCGCCTGCATCATGCGGTCGGAGCCGATGACGATCAGATGCGCGGCGTCCGCGAGCGGCACCGCCTGATCGCCGAGCGTGCCGCTGCCATAGGCCGCCATCGCCTGCACGATGTTGCCGACGAAGCTGCGGTCCTGCGGCCGGTCGGGGCTGGGCGCGAAGCCCGGCGCCTCGTCGCAGCACCAGACCACGACATCGGCTGCGCGCTCGATCTCCTCGACCTTGTAGCGGTCCTGTCGCGCCTTGTAGCCGGCAAAATACAGAACCCGCGTGCCGGCGGCGCGCAGCGCGGCGCCGATCGAGAACAGCACGGCGTTGCCGAGGCCGCCGCCCACCAGCGCTACCGTGGTATTGGCATGGATCTCCGTCGGCGTGCCGGTCGGGCCCATCAGGACCACGCGCTCCCCGGGGCGCAACGTGGCGCACAAATCCGAACTGCCCCCCATCTCCAGCGCGATCACCGAGACCAGCCCCGCGCCGGCATCGGTCCAGGCGCCGGTCATCGCCAGCCCCTCCATCGCCAGGACGGTGGCGCCCACTTCCTCCTCCAGCCGCTGCGCCGTCTGTTCGTAGTTCTGCAGCCGGTAGAACTGGCCGGGGCGGAAGGCGCGGGCGGCGGCGGGCGCGCGCACCACGACCTCGATGATCGTCGGCGTCAGGCGGTGGACGGCGTGGACGCGGGCGACGAAGGCGTCGTGCGCCGCCTCGATCAGCGCGGCACCGCCGACCGGGGGCGCGACGCGCGCTGCCAGCGCCCGCGAGACGACCGGATAGCCGCGTTTGGCGCTGCCCATCGCCTTGACGACGTTGCCGAAGAAGCTCGGGTGCAGGTCGCCGAAGAAGCTGACGAAACGCCCGTCCGGCGTGCGGTGCATCAGCACCTGCGCCTGCGCCGGCTTCGACAGGGCGCGCTCGGGGCTGACCGGGTGGCCATCCTCGTCGATGGCGCGGAAATACTTGCCGTCCAGCTCGATCGCCCCGTCCTCGCGCGCCAGCACGGTGTTGGGCTGCGTGCCGGCGGCGATCAGCACGGCGCGGGCGGGCAGGGTGGCTTCGGTCCCGTCGCCGCGCTTGAGCCGGATGGCGGCGGCGTGGCCGTGGCGATCCACCTCGATCGCGACCGGCGACAGCCCCTCGGCGAAGCGCACGCCTTCCTCCATCGCCTTCGCCACTTCCTCGTGGTTCAGCGTGTAGGACGGGGCATCGGTCAGCCGGCGGCGATAGGCGATGGTGGCGCCGCCCCAGCCGTCCAGCAGCCGGGCCAAATGCGGGCGCCGGCCCTCAAGGGCGGCGGCATCGCGTTCGGCGCGGATCGCGGCGGCGTGGCCGAGGAACTCGGCGGCGATCTCCGCCTCCTCCTCCGTCCAGCGGGCGCGCACCGCCGCCTCGCCCCGCTCGGCAACCAGCGTGCGGTAGCGCAGCGCGAATTTCTCCACCTGCCGCACGTAATAGGCGAGGCTTTCGGTCGCGGTGTCGATCGCCGTCAGCCCGCCGCCGATCACGACGACCGGCAGGCGAAGTTGCAGGTTGGCGATCGAACTCATCTTGGCCGCACCGGTCAGCTGCAGCGCCATCAGGAAGTCGCTCGCCTGCCGCACGCCGCGCGCCAGGCCGTTCGGGATGTCGATGACGGTCGGCCGTCCGGCGCCCATGCACAGTGCGATGTGGTCGAAGCCCATCGCCCAGGCATCCTCCATCGACAGCGTGCCGCCGCCGCCGAATCGCACGCCGCCGAACATGGCAAAGGCCGCGCGCCGTTCCAACAGCAGGCGCACCAGCTTCAGGTAATTCTTGTTCCAGCGCACGGTGATGCCGTACTCGGCCACGCCGCCGAAACCCGCCAGAACCCGGTCGTCCAGGTTTTCGAACAGCGCGGCCGCGTCGCGCACGGGCTCGGCGGGGTCGAAGCCCAGCGGCTCGATCTTCAGCCCGTCGATCGCGACGACGCTGTGCCCGTCGTTCATCAGGTGATGCGCCAGCGTGTAGCCGGCGGGGCCGAGACCCACGACCAGCACCGTCCGCCCGGTGTCCGGACGCGGCAGGGGGCGGCGTATGTCGAGCGGGTTCCAGCGGGTGATGAGCGCATAGATCTCGAATCCCCAGGGCAGCGCGAGCACGTCGCGCAGCACCGAGGTTTCGGCCTGCGGAATATCGACAGGGTCCTGCTTCTGATAGATGCAGGCCTTCATGCAGTCGTTGCAGATGCGGTGGCCGGTCGCCGCCATCATCGGGTTATCGACCGCGATGGTCGCGAAGGCGCCGAGGACATGCCCCTGGGCGCGCAGGGTGTGCATCTCGCTGATTTTCTCGTCGAGCGGGCACCCGGCGAGCGTCACGCCGAAGGGCGAGGTCTGGAACGCCCCGGTCTTGCGGTCGCGCAACCCCTTGGAGCAGCTGTCCTTGCCCTGGCTGTGGCACCAGATGCAGTAGTTCATCTGGTCCAGGGCCTGCTGATCGCCCATGCCGGGATCGGTCAGCGCGAAGCCGTCGCGCGGCCGCCAGTCATGCTCCGGCAGGCGCAGCATGGTCACGCCGTCGCGCTCGATCGTCTCGACCGGCACCAGATGCTGCGGGTCGGGCTTGCCGGGGACGCGGAACAGCGTGCCGCCCGCGTGCGCCGCCCGCCCCGCCGTCGTCAGCGTCGCCCAGGCGGCATAGCGCAGCGCGAGGTCGATCGCGTCCGGGTTGTTCGCCTGCCACTGGTCCACATGCACGGCGAAGCTCAGCTCAGTCAGCGGGCCGCCGATCGCTGCCTCGAGCGCCGTGCGCAGGGCGGGGCCGTCGAAGCCGGACGGGTCGGGATATTTCTTGACCGCCTGCCGCTGCACGAACAGGCGCTTGCAGGCGTGGATCGGGTCGAGCGCGGCCGTGCGGGCCGCCAGGGCCGCGGTCTGGTCGGCGATGCCGAACAGCTCCGCCAGGAAGGTGTCCAGCACCGGCCCCTGCGCGACGCACAGCTCGCCTTCGGCCTTGGCATCGAGCGTGTCGGGGGCGGCGCGGGCGGCCAGGAGCCGCTGATGGAGGTCGGGGTCGGTGTCGCGCAGGAACCCCAGATAGGCGCGGTCCAGCCGGACCAGCCCGTCGCGCGTCGCCAGGTCGGCGAAGCCCATGCCGAAGCCCAGCGTCCCGCCCGGCCCCGTCTGCGTCTCAGCCACGTCCATCGTGTGTTATCGCCCGTCCCGTGTGCGTGCCGGCGGGCGACAGGCGCCGGCCGGGCCATGCCAGTGATCGCGATGCCGCTTGGCCGCGTCAAGACGTGGGCGCGCGGGATGCAGGCATGACCTGCCCCGGTCGGGGCTAGACGCCCAGATAGCGGTGCAGGACCTCCGGCTGCGTCCGGAGCTGCTCGGTCGTGCGCTCCTCGACGATATGGCCGTTGTTTATGATGTAGGCGCGGTGCGCGAGGCTGACGACGGCGCTGATGTTCTGCTCGACGATGATGATGGTCTGCCCGGCATCGGCCAGCCGGCGGCAGACGCCCAGCAGGTCGCGGACGATCACCGGCGCCAGCCCCTCGAACGGCTCGTCCAGCAGGATGATCTTCGGGTCGCGCACCAGCGCGCGGGCGATCGCCAGCATCTGCTGCTCGCCGCCCGACATATCGGTCCCGCGCGAGCGGCGGCGCTCCTGCAGGCGGGGGAACATCTCCCAGATGCGCTCGATCGGCCAGCGGCCCTTGGCGCTCAGCCCGGCGAGGATAAGGTTTTCCTCGACGTTCAGGCTGCCGAACACGCGCCGGTCCTCCGGCACGAGCTGGATGCCGCGCGCGGCGATCAGGTGCGGCGGCAGGTCCTGGATCGGTTCGCCGTCCAGCGTGATCGTGCCGGACCGGGGGCGGATCACCCCCATCAGCGTCTTGAGCGTCGTGCTCTTGCCGGCGCCGTTGCGGCCCAGCAGCGCCACCACCTCGTTGCGTTCGACGTGCAGCGACACGTCGAACAGGATGTGGCTGTCGCCGTAGTAGCTGTTGATGCGGTCGGCTTCGAGAAGGCTCATGCCGCGGCCACACCACCGAGATAGGCTTCCTGGACGAAGGCGTTGCGCTGGATCTCGGCCGGCGTGCCCTCGGCCAGGAACTGGCCCTCGTGCAGCACCGTGATGCGCTCGGCCAGCTCGAACATTGCGTCCATGTCGTGCTCGATGACGATCATGGTGCGCCCGCGCGAGACGTTGCGCAGCATCTGCACCGTCTCCACCCGCTCGCGCGGGCTCATGCCGGCCAGCGGCTCGTCGAGCAGCAGCAGGGTGGGCGAGGAGGCGAGCGCGAGCCCGATCTCCAGCCGCCGCTTCTCGCCATAGGCGAGGTCTGCGACCGGCACGTCGGCGCGCAACGTGAGGCGCACCAGCTCCAGCGTCTGCTGCACCTGCGTGGCCAGCCCCGGCACGCGATGCAGCGGGCGCAGCAGGTCGAGACGGAAGCGCCCGCGCCGCGTGGCCAGCACGGCGATCTCGATGTTCTGCCGCACCGTCAGGCGGTTGAAGAGCTGGTTGATCTGATAGCTCTTGGTCAGGCCGAGCTGGCAGACGCGGCTGACGTCCATGCCGGTGATGTCGCGGCCGTTGAACATGATCTGTCCCTCGGTCGGATGCACCTCGCAGGTGAGCATCTTGAAGAACGTGCTCTTGCCCGCGCCGTTCGGGCCGATGACGCCGCGCAGCTCGCCCTCCATCACCTGGAACGCGATGCCCTTGTTGGCGAACAGGCCGCCGTAGCGCTTCGTCAGGTTGCGCGTCTCCAGGATCGGCGCGCCCTCCGCCGTGCCCGGCTGGCGCTGCCGCGCCGTCGGCCCGACGGTCGCGAGACTGGAGGTCGTGTCGATCACCGCGGACTCTTCCGGCGGCTCCGCGTGCGGGCGGCGGCGCGCCAGCAGATCCGCGACGCCGCCGATCAGCCCGCGGCGGAGGAAGATCACCAGCAGCACGAAGATCAGCCCGAGCGCCAGCTGCCAGGCGGCGCCGAGCCCGACCGGCCCCTGCAGGAAGTCGCGCAGATACAGCCACACGGCGGCACCGAACAGCGGCCCGAACAGCGTGCCCGCGCCGCCGATCACCGTCTGCATCACCAGCTGCCCGGACGTGTCGAAGGTGAAGGCGTCGGGCGGCATGTAGCCCTGCAGGATGCCAAGCAGCCCGCCCGCGAACCCCGCATAGGCGCTGGCGATCACGAAGGCGGCCAGCTTATACAGCCAGACCGAATGACCGAGCGCCTGCACGCGCGTCGGGTTCTCGCGGATCGCGACGAAGATCGCGCCGACCGACGAGTGGATGATCGCGCGGGCGATCACGATGCCGACAAAGAAGCAGATCGCGATGAAGGCGTACATCGACCAGCCGGTCGTGACCTGCCACGTATGGCCGGCGATGGAGAAGACCGGCGCCGGCACGCCCGGCAAGCCGTTCTCGCCGCCCGTGTAGTCGGACAGCGGCGAGTTCTCCAGGAAGAAGAACACCTCGGCGATCGCGACCGTGATCATCGCGAAATAGATGCCGGTGCGGCGCAGCGCGATGACGCCCACCAGCACGCCCGCGACCATCGCGCCGACCGTGCCGATCACCAGCGCGAGCATCACGCTGGAGATGATGTTGTTCGTCAGCAGATAGGCCGCGACGAAGCCGCCGGTGCCGAAGAACGCCGACTGGCCGAAGGACAGCAGCCCGGTGTAGCCGAACAGGATGTCGAAGCCGATCCCGAACAGCCCCCACATGACGATGCGGCTGACGGTGTCCGGTGCGAAGCCGAGCGACGGCAGCACGTACGGCGCGATGATCAGGCCGATCGCCGTCGCCGCCTCCGGCCAGAAGCGGCGGGCGAGGCGGCTCATGCGCGCCCCCGGACGCCGAGCAGCCCTTCAGGCCGCAGCATCAGCACGAGCGTCATCACCACGAACAGCATCACCTCGGAATAGGCGGGGTCGATCGCGGAGGTCAGGCTCAGGATCTCGCCGGAGATCAGTCCGCCGAGCACGGCGCCGGGAAACGAGCCGATGCCGCCGATCACCACCACCACGAACGTCTCCACCAGGATCGTCGCGCCCACGTCCGGTGTGGGGGCGACCACCGGCGCGTGGATGATGCCGGCGAACCCCGCCGCCATCGCGCCGATGCCGAAGACCAGCAGGAACACGCGATAGACGTTGATGCCGAGGATGCTGACCATCCCCGAATCCTCGATCCCCGCCCGCACGATCAGCCCGAGCCGCGTGCGGTAGAGGATGATGTAGAGCACGCCCAGCGCCAGCACCGCGATCACCAGCACCGCGATGCGGTAGGTCGGATAGAACAGGAAGCCGAGATGCATCACGCCGGACAGGATGGGCGGCGTCGGCACCGTCACCGACAGGCTGCCGAAGGCGAGGCGCACCAGTTCGACGATGACGATGCCGATGCCGAAGGTGACAAGGATCTGATCCTCGGGCGGCCGGCCGTAGAAGCGGCGGATGACGACCAGCTCGATGAACAGCCCGACCACGCCTACGAAGATTGAGCCGCCGAGGACCGCGAGCAGGAACGAGCCCGTCGCTGCCCAGACCACGTAGCCGGCATAGCCGCCGAGCATGAACATCGCGCCGTGCGCGAGGTTCAGCACGCCGAGCGTGCCGTAGATGATGGTCAGCCCGCTGCTGATCAGCGCGAGCACCGCGCCGAGGGCAAGGCCGTTGAAGAACTGCGAGACGAGATTGGGCCAGTTCAGCATACCGGCATCACCCCCGACGTTGCGTCGCTGTGGTCAGGTATAGCTGCCGAGCTTGCAGCCGAACGCGTCCGGCGCCTGCATCAGCGGCGCGCCGGGCAGCACCTCCAGCACGTCCCAGTAATCGTCGGACGTCTTCATCTCCGACGGCTTCTTGCCGCGCATGACGATGACCGGCCGCACCAGTTGATGGTCCGCCGCCCGGAAATACACCTCGCCGACCGTGCTATCGACCTTCTGCCCGGCCTCGTACGCCTTGATGACCGCCGGCGGATAAAACGTCTTGGCGCGCTCCACCGCCTCGGCCCACATCGCGAGCTGCATGTAGCCGGCGTTGGCGCTCCATTCCGGCTTGTAGCCGTATTTCTTCTCGAACTCCGCGACGAACATCTTCGCCAGTGGATAGCGGTCCTCCAGCGTCCACCAGAAATCGGTCGGCGTGTACACGCCCGCCGTCAGCTCCGGCCCGACTTCCTTGGCGAGGAAGGGCGAGGCATAGGCGATCACCAGCGTCTGCTTCTGCAGGATGCCGAACTGCTTGGCCTGCTTGACCGACTGCACGGCGTCGTTGCCGAAGTTGATGTTGACGAAGACGTCGGCGCCGCTGTTGGCGATGTTGAGCAGGTACGAGCTGTAGTCGGCGGTGCCGAGCGGCGCGACCTGACTGGTCGCCGTGGTCCAGCCGCCCTTCTTCAGGTATTCCATCATCGACTGATGGACGGTGTGCCCATAGGTGTAGTCAGGCACCAGATACGCGACCTTTTTGTTCTTGCCGAGGCTCTTGATCAGCGTCGGCGCCAGCGCGGCGGCGGCCGTCTGCGCATAGAAGCACTCGCGGAACGAGTAGCGGACGCAGTCCTTGCCGGTCGTGTCGTTCGAGCCGGAGATGCCCGGCAGGTAGATCACCTTCTCCCGCTCGGCGAGCTTGTTGAGTGCCACGGCGACGGCGCTGGAGACGCTGCCGGTGATCAGGACGGCCTTGTTCTCGCTGATGAAGCGCGACTGCGCCTGCACCGCGGTGTTCGGCTTGGCCTGCGTGTCGGCGACGCCGTACTTCACTTCCTTGCCGAGCACGCCCTTGGTGGTGTTCGGCGAAATCTTGCGGATCAGCTCGTTGCCGCCGTTGATGTGCTCGATCGCCAGCATCATGCCGCGCAGCTCATCCTCGCCGGGTGCCGCGTAGGTGCCGGTGCGCGGCACGCCGATGCCCACGAAGACGGAGCTGCCGGAGCTGCCGGCCGGGAACGTGCCGATCGGCGCATACTCTTCCGCCCGCGCCCCGGGGACCCACGGAAGCAGCAGGCCGCCCAGCAGCCCCGCCCCGCCGGCCAGCACCGATCGGCGTGAAAATCCGCCTTGTCCGCTTTCCTGATGGTCCACCCTGAACTCTCCCCTCGTTTCGCTGCCGGTGATTGAGGCGCGATGGCGCACGTATGTCCGGCGCGCAGATTGGTTATGTGTCGAGCCGATCGCTCGCCCTTATTTCCCGCGGCCGGTTTTTATTCAAGGGGCCGGCCCCCGCCTCCCGCGTTTGGCCGAGGCGGCGTCCTTTCGCGCCCGCCGCGATTGCGCGGCGCCCGCCGGGCGGGCACCTTTGCGTCCGAAAAGACAGCCCGGGAGGAAGACGCGCATGCCGGATTCATACGATGCCGCGTATCGGGAATGGCAGGCCGATCCGACTGGCTACTGGGAGGCGCCGGCGGCGGCGCTCGCCTGGGACCAGCGGTGGGACCGCGTCTTCGATCCCGCGTCCGGCCCGTGCGGCCGCTGGTTCGTCGGCGGCCGGCTGAACGTCACGTACAATTGTCTCGACCGCCACGTGGAGGCCGGACACGGCGACCGCGTCGCGCTGATCTGGGACAGCGCGATGGTGGGCGAGGTGCGGCACTACACGTATGCCGCGCTGCGCGACCGCGTGGCGCGCGTGGCGGGCGCGCTCGCCGCCCGCGGCATCGGCGTGGGCGACCGCGTCATCATCTACATGCCGATGGTGCCCGAGGCGGTGATCGCGATGCTCGCCTGCGCCCGCCTCGGCGCCGTCCATTCCGTCGTGTTCGGCGGTTTCGCCCCGCCGGAACTCGCCGCGCGTCTGGCCGATGCCAAGCCGAAGGCGATGATCTTCGCCTCCTGCGGGCTCGAGCCCGGACGTGTCGTCGCCTATCAGCCGCTGGTGGAGGCGGCGTTCGCGCTCTCGCCGCACCAGCCGCAATTCTGTCTGGTGTTCCAGCGCCCGACCCTGCCGGCGCCGCTGCGCGAGGGGCGGGACGTGGACTATGTCGAGGCCGAGGCAGCCGCCGCGCCGCACCCGTGCGTGCCGGTCGCGGCGACCGATCCGCTGTATATTCTGTATACCTCCGGGACGACCGGAAAGCCGAAGGGCGTGGTGCGCGACTGCGGCGGCTATGCCGTCGCGCTGCATCATTCGATGGGCATGATCTACGGCGTCGGCGCGGGCGACGTGTACTGGTGCGCCTCCGATGTCGGCTGGGTCGTCGGGCACAGCTACATCGTCTATGGCCCGCTGCTCGCCGGCTGCACCTCGGTCATGTACGAGGGCAAGCCGGTCGGCACGCCCGATGCCGGCGCGTTCTGGCGGGTGATCGCGCAGCACCGCCCGCGCGTGCTGTTCACCGCGCCGACCGCCATCCGCGCGATCAAGCAGCAGGACCCCGAGGGCGCGCATATGCAACGCCACGACCTGTCGTCGCTGGAGGCGCTCTATGTCGCCGGCGAGCGCTGCGACCCGCCGACCGCCGTGTGGGCGGCCGAGACCCTCGGCGTGCCGGTCGTCGATCACTGGTGGCAGACGGAGACCGGCTGGCCGGTCACCGCCGGCTTCCGCGGCTTCGGCCTGACGCCCCCGAAGCCCGGCGCGGGCGGGCGCGCCTCGCCCGGCTATGACGTGCGGGCGCTGGACGACAACGGCAAGCCGCTGCCGCGCGGCGAGAGCGGCAACCTCGCGATCCGCCTGCCGCTGCCGCCCGGCTTCGCCCCGACCCTGTGGCAGAACGACGACGGATTCCGCGCCGCCTACCTCGCCGACTTCCCCGGCTGGTACCGCACCGGCGATGCCGGCATGGTCGACGACGACGGCGATGTGTGGATCATGGGGCGCACCGACGACATCATCAACACGGCCGGCCACCGCCTCTCGACCGGGGCGATGGAGGAGGTGCTCGCCGCGCACCGCGACGTCGCCGAATGCGCGGTGATCGGCGTGCGCGACGCGCTCAAGGGACAGGTGCCGCTCGGCCTCGTGGTGCTCAAGGCGGGCGTCAACCGCCCGGCGGAGGAGGTGGTCGCCGAACTCGTCGCCCTGGTGCGCGAGCGCATCGGCCCGGTCGCGTCGTTCAAGGACGCCCGCGTCGTCGCGCGCCTGCCGAAGACCCGCTCCGGCAAGATCCTGCGCGGCAGCATCCGCCGCATCGCCGACGGCGAGGACGCCCCCGTCCCCGCGACGATCGAGGACCCGGCGGCGCTGGAGGAGATGCGGGCGTTGCTGGGGTAGGCTTTCAGCCGCGGGCGGCCGCCGCCGCAGCGCGGGCGAGGCGGGAATCGAGCGTAACCAACTCTATGCCGAGAGTGCGGGACAGCCACAAATAGGCTGCGTCGTAGGCTGTAAGTTGCGTCGCCTGCGCCAAGGCGGCCACCTGGACGGCATCGACGGGCCGCTCATCGATCGCGAGTTCCCCCATTAACGCCAGGGCGGCAAGCAACTCCGAATGACGAGCCGGGTCACGCCGCATCTTGGTCACACAGACATTGGCAAGTTCATGTGCCAACAGCGTAGGCGCTACGAGGGCGGCATCCATCAGACGCCCTGCGATCGCGTCGGCTTCCGCTTCCGCGAAAACGAGCGCCGCGATCGCGGAAGCGTCAACGACCTTGGCGACGGTCACGGTCGGCGCGGATCAGTCCGGTGCTCTCGCTCACGACTGGCAGGCCGAGTGTCCGTGCCTTGCGTAGCACCTCGGCAGGCGATGACCGGAGGGGAGGGCTGACCGCTTCAGTTACGATTGCCAGCAACTCCGCCTCAACCGTGCGGTGGTTGGCGGCGGCGCGGGATTGGAGACCCTGTACGATCTCGGCAGGCGCGTTTCTGATCGAGAGATCCACGATGGTACTCCCCTGTCCGGGCGCCGGTCTAGCTCCCCCGCCGCCCCGCCGCAAACCGCACCGCCTCCTCGGCGGCGCGCATCAGGGCGCGGGCCTTCTGGCGCGTCTCCTCGTATTCCGCTTCCGGGTCGGAGTCGGCGACCACGCCGGCACCGGCCTGGACGTACATCTGGCCGTCCTTCACCACCGCCGTGCGCAGCGCGATGCAGGTGTCCATCGTGCCGTTGGCGGCGAAGTAGCCGATGCAGCCGGCATAGATGCCGCGGCGCTCCGGCTCCAGCTCCTCGATGATCTCCATCGCCCGTATCTTCGGCGCGCCCGACAGCGTGCCGGCGGGAAAGCCCGCCACCAGCGCGTCGAGTGCGTCGAGGCCGGGGCGTATCCGTCCCTGCACGTTGCTGCTGATGTGCATCACGTGGCTGAACCGCTCGATGGCGAAGCTTTCGGTCACCTCCACGCTGCCGATCTCGGCGACCCGGCCCACGTCGTTGCGGCCGAGGTCGAGCAGCATCAGATGCTCGGCCCGCTCCTTGGGATCGCCCAGCAGCTCCGCCTCCAGCGCCTGATCCTCGGCCGTCGTGGCGCCGCGCCGCCGCGTGCCGGCGAGGGGACGGATCGTCACCGTGTCGTCGCGCAGGCGGACCAGGATCTCCGGGCTGCTGCCCACCACGGCGAAGCCGCCGAAATCGAGGTGGAACAGGAACGGCGCCGGGTTGATCCGGCGCAGCGCGCGATAGAGTGCGAACGAGGGCAGCGCGAAGGGCAGGGCGAAGCGCTGGCTGAGGACCACCTGAAACACGTCGCCCGCCGCGATGTACTCCTTGCCGCGCAGCACCGCATCGACGAAGCCGGCGCGGTCGAAATTGGATTGCGGCTCGGGCGGCGGCGGCAGGCTGACGGGCGGGGCGGCGTGCGGCAGCGGCCGGTCGAGTGCCGCGC
>NZ_BANB01000255.1 GCF_000964365.1 Acidisphaera rubrifaciens HS-AP3
CCCGCCGCTAGGGCGCGCCCGGATCGCGGCTGACGGCGCTGTCGAGATCGACGGTCATCGTCGCGAGCGGCGCGCCCGGCAGACGCAGCCGGCAGTCCTGGCCGAGCTGCCACGCATACGCGCCCGCATAGCCCGAGCCCGCCGGATGCAGATCGGGGAAGTTGGTCCCCGGCACCGGATGCGGCGCCGTCGTGTTGACGCGGAACGCCCAGACCCGCGCCTGTGGCCGCAGCGCGTGCAGCGCCGCCGCGATCAGGTGCGAGCCGTAGACGCCGGGCGTGTACCCCGCCTCGCCCACCGCATCGATCCAGGCGGCGACGTAGTCGGTGCGCGGCGCGCGCAGCGGCGGCCCGTCCTCCAGATCGAGCCAGACGCAGGCGCCGGGCGCGAACCCCTCGTCCGCCATCAGCGCCGCCGCATAGGCGCCGTCGCGCCACCCCTGCCCGCCCGTCACCGCGTGGCTGCCCGGCCCCGACAATTCCTGTCCCACAAAGATCGGCGCCAGCCCCCAGCCGGACGCGACCAGCCCCGCCCGCGCGCCCATCCAGCCCTGATCGCCATGGCTCGGCGCGGGGCCGAGATAGTAGCCGCACCAGACGAAATTGGTGTTCGCCGCGAGCCAGTCCATCTGGTCCTGCCCCGGGAACGCGTAGGTGTCGAATCCTGCATAGCCTGCCATGGGCGCACCCCTTCCCGCGCTGCGGCGTGGCTGCCGCGGTGGGGTGATAGGATGAGCGCGGGTATCTAGGCAAACTTTCCTCATTTTGCTTGGGCGACAGGTCCACGATGCCTTGTGGGCGCGCCTCGGCGCCGTTTGAATTTCGGCTCAGGGTGGGGAGGCGACTGTCGGCTCGGGGCCGCGGCCGGGCCGAAGCAGACATTGGTCGAACGGCAACCTTGGCCGAAGGCAGATCAGCAGCTTTCGGTTCGGCTCCGCTGGATAGCGGACGTTGAAGGGCTGGATGCCGGCATAGGCACCGTCAACGCGAGTTGCTTTTGTAACCCGTTGCCTCATCTGAGCCGAATTGCGGCTTAGCCAGTATGCGTACGGCGAGGCCGATCGCGAACCACGCATCTTGCTCGATCAAGTCACTGGACCGGACGCTGGTCTGGATCGCCCGGTGATCGATATTTTGGTCATCGTAGACCGTGCGGAAGTGGCTCAGCGGATTCCGCAGGCTCATCAGCCGTTCCAGGTCGTGGGTGTCCTGGCTAGAGATTAGATCCCGCTCCCGGCAGCGCTTCAGCGTGTCCCTAAAGACAATCCGAGACGGCAGATTATCCATTAGGCCAGCGTGGAGAAACGCGGCCAACAGGTTTTCGACGAGGCTTTGGCAGAGAAGGGTTGTGGCTGCAAAGTTACCGTAGGCAAAAGAGGAGCGCGCCTCTGCCCACGCGTTGAACGTAGCTATGCCCCCGAAAAGCATCGTCCCTTCAGTGCCAAGCGCCTCTCCGATGTCAGCAAGGTAGCGGAGCCGCGTGACTTTGCCCGGCAAATCGTTGTGCAGATCGGCGAGCAGGTGACTAACCGCGTCGATATCGGAGATCCCGGAAAGGAGGTCTGGCTGTGAGTTGTCGCCCCCAGATTCGCTCATTGGGCGGCTACCGCCGGAGCCGTACGATATCGGTCAGGATGTTGCTGGCATTCTTGGCGCACAACGGTGAGCCACGTTTCATACCAACACCATATTTTGCCGACCGCCATCGCGCCGTAGCCCTTCTTGGGGTTTCGGGCGTTGAGGCGTTTCCATAGTCGCGTGTGGCTGTCCATTGTGAAGCGATCCCAACCTTCGTCCTTCATCATCTTCACAATTTCGGTGGGCAGATACTTCCGCTTCTCCACTTCCTTCAGCGCAATATTGATTTTCTCTGCGATGTCCGATCCCGGTGGCACCAACTCCACCGCCAAGTCCGCTCCAGGTGCGCGGTTTGCGGTTTTGTGGACCATGAAGACTCGGAACGCGAACCGAGGGTCGGCCTGTTGTTCCGGCGTCAACTGCCGCTCGAAGGCGTCCATCATCGTCTCCACATGGCGGGGGAGGTTGGAGGCCTTTTTTAGCAGGGCGCGCTGATCGGGACTGAAGGTTAGGAATTGCAGAGCGATCGGCAGGCGACGTTCGAGGGCGTATTGTGCGCCGAACAAGCCCTTGATGGCGTCGTTGAAATTGATGCAGCAAGCTTGCAGTTTCGCGCTGACCGTATCATCGATCCGGCTGGTCGAGCGGTGCTCGATTTCGTGCCGCAACTCCAGCAGAAAGGTCAGGTTGTCCCGCGCGCCGGCTTCGACCGGGCACTTCACGTGCTTGAGGCACTGCGACAATTCCCAGTACTTTTCGGCGCCGTTTGGCGTCTGTATCACGACCCGCTCGCCATTCTGATTCTTTGCGTGCCGATAGTCGATGCCTTCGCGCTTGAACCAGGCGTGCAGCAAGTAGGTCCAGGCGATGATGGCTGTTATGATGAACAGTTCAGCACGGAAGGTCAGCCCGGCGCTATTGAATGTATGGACTGCCGCGATCATCGCCTCGCGAGCCTTGATCAGCAGTTCGTCGCCGCGCAGCGATAGGCCGGTTTCCGCGTCCACGTCCGGCCAGGACGCAATAAAGCTGTCCAACTCGTCCGACGCGGCGGCCTTGACGACGGTATGTTTCGTACCGGTGCGGATTTCGGCGATGGCACGGTGATTGATCGAGCGGGTGGGGCGCGTGAAGTAAGCCAGAATATCCTGATCGTTCGCCCATCGGCCATCGCCGAACATAGCCTTAATCAGGGAAATTTCCCACCGTTCTAGCGTATTGCCTCGCCTGCGTGCTCGCATGGCTAGTCCCTTATCCGGCGGCTATCGCGAACAGCTTTGCCGAGAGACCGTGGGGATAGCCTCTGCCTCTGCCCCGCGGCGCCAACTGTGTCTGGAACCCTCCCGTACAACGAATCAAACTATAATCGCCGACAGAGATAATCGGGAAGGGAGACTGATTTCGGGTCAGTCAGCAAGCGTAGGATGGGGTGGCCTCTCGCACCCCATCACTTACATTGGCGACTTCCAGGTGTCGTTGCCCCTCGCCGCGATTGTTAGTGAGGTGCGGGAGGGCACCCCACCCTACGTCGGTGTGATGGGGCCGGAACAGCAATCCCCAAGTCCGCGGCCACGCTTGTGGTCAGCTCGCGTCACACCGGGGACACACCGCTTGCCGCTGGGTCGGCCAGCAGCCAATCTGCGTGCATGACCGCTGCCGGCCCGCGCCCAACGGCCCTCCGCCAGCAGGTCATCGCAAAGGAGGCTGCGGTCGATGCCCTATCGAGCGATCCGCAGCGCCCGCTTCGGCGGCCCCGAGGTGCTCGAACTGGCGGTGCTGCCGGGTCCGCCTGAGCCCGGCGCCGGCGAGGTCCTGATCAAGGTGCAGGCCGCCGGCGCCGGTTTCACCGATACGTTCATCCGCCGTGGCCGCTATCCGGATGTCAAAGGCCCGCTGCCGATCACCCTCGGCTACGAGCTGGTCGGCACCGTTGAGGCCGCCGGGCCGGGTGTCGCGGCGCCCGCGGTGGGTCAGATGGTCGCCGACCTGTGCGTCATCGGCGGCTATGCCCAGTA
This sequence comes from Acidisphaera rubrifaciens HS-AP3, assembly GCF_000964365.1. GTDB lineage: Bacteria > Pseudomonadota > Alphaproteobacteria > Acetobacterales > Acetobacteraceae > Acidisphaera > Acidisphaera rubrifaciens. Next base: position 3,593 of record NZ_BANB01000255.1, read on the forward strand.
CGCGCTCCGGCCGGCGGCGGGGGTGGTCGTGGTCCCGGACGGCATCGATCCGGCCGAGGCCGTGTGCATCCCGCTCGCCTATCTGACCGGCTATCAGATGCTGACGCGCCTGCGTGCCCTGCCGTCCGGCGCGCGCATCCTCGTCGTCGGCGCCTCCGGCACGGTCGGCACCGCGCTGCTCGATCTGGCGCGCGTGATGGGCTTGCGGGCGTTCGGCACATGCGCGCGTCGCAACATGCCGGTCGTGGAACGGCTCGGCGCGACCGCGATCGACTACGCGGACGGCGATTTCGTCGCGACCGTCCGCCGGCTGACCGGCGGGCGCGGCGTCGATGCCGCGTTCGATGCGATCGGCGGGGCGCATTTCGCCCGCTCGTTCGCGACGCTGGCCAAGGGCGGGCTGCTCGTCGGCTACGGCGCGCAGACGATGGCGACGGGGCGCGAAAGCCTGCTGGCCGCCGGCCTCGGCATGGCGCGGCTCAAGCTGTGGGGGGCCGCGCCGTTCCTGTTCGGCGGCCGCGGCGCGGTGTTCTACAGCATCACCGCCCACCGGACGGCGCATCCGGACGCGTTCAAGACGGACATGGCGACGCTGTTCGACATGCTCCGCCGACGCGAGATACACCCGATCGTCGTCGACCGCGTGCCGCTGACGACGGCCCGCGCCGTGCACGCGCGCATCGACGCCGGGGGGGTCGGCGGGAAGATCGTGTTGCTGCCATGGGCCGTTGCGGAACCGGTCAGGCTGGACGACTGAACAGCGCGGCGACACGTCCCCGGCGCGCTTGACACGCCGCCCCGGGTCCAACACTGAAACCGCGGGCAAGGTGCCGCGCGCCTTCGTCCCCGCCCGGCCGCCGAGTCCTGTCGAAGGGCTGTCCGGGTGATCCGCCGGGCAGGCGGAGAAGCCGTATCGGATGCCCC
>NZ_BANB01000254.1 GCF_000964365.1 Acidisphaera rubrifaciens HS-AP3
GTGTGCCGCGCGGCCCTAGGCGGTGCCGGCGATCAGCGTCGCCGCCCGCTCCGCCACCATGATCGTCGGCGCGTTGGTGTTGCCCGACACCATGCGCGGAAACACCGACGCATCGGCGACGCGCAGCCCGTCGATGCCGCGCACACGCAGCGCCGGATCGACCACCGCGCCCGCGTCGCTGCCCATCCGGCAGGTGCTGGTGGGGTGATACAGCGTCGTGCAGTGGCCGCGGACGAACTGCGCCAGCGCCGCGTCGTCCTGCGCCTCCGCGCTCGGCGTGATCTCGTGCGCGATCAGGTCCGACAGCGCCGGCTGCGACGCGATGCGCCGGTTGAGGCGCACGCCGTCGATCAGGGTCGCGAGGTCCGACCCGTCCGCGTCGCTGACGAAATAGCGCGGATCGATGCGCGGATGCTCCAGCGGATCGGCCGAGCGCAGGCTCAGGACGCCGCGGCTGTCCGGCCGCTGCAACGTCGCGTGCAGGGTGATCCCCGGCCCCGCCGCCAGATAGCGCGCATGGTCGCGATGGCCGGAGATCACGCCATAGAGCTGCAAATCCGGCTCCGCGACCTCCGGCCGGCTGCGCGCGAAGCCGCCGGCGGCGACCCAGCACGACGTCATCGGCCCGGTCCGCGAGGCGAGCCATTCCTGCGTCGCGGCGCCGATCTCGGCATCGCTCATGCCGCCGATCCCCGCCCGGCTTTTCAGCGCATAGGTGATCGGCACGTTGATGTGGTCCTGCAGATCCTGCCCCACGCCCGGCAGGTCGTGCACCGGATCGACCCCGGCCGCGCGCAGCGCGTCGGCGGGTCCGATGCCCGACAGCATCAGCAGATGCGGCGACCCGATCGCCCCGGCGCACAGCACCACCTCGGCGGCCGCGTGCGCGACCTCCGGCCGGCCATGGCGCAGGTATTCGACGCCCGTCGCCCGTCCCCGCTCGATCAGGACGCGCGTCGTCGTCACGCCCGTCAGCACCGTCAGGTTCGGCCGGTCGAGCGCCGGCCGCAGATACGCCTTGGCGGTGCCGTGGCGCTCGCCGCCGCGCACCGTGAGCTGGAACCAGCCCACGCCCTCCTGCCGCTCGCCGTTGAAATCGTCGTTCGGCGGCAGCCCCGCCTGCTGCGCGGCCGCGTGCCACAGCCGCTCGGCCGGATCGACAAACGGCACGTCGGAGACCACAAGCTCGCCGCCCGTGCGGTGCAGCCTCCCGTTGCCGAGGCGCCGGTTGTCCTCCGAGCGCAGGAACACCGGCAGCACGTCGTCCCACGCCCAGCCCGGACACCCCGACGCCGCCCACCCGTCATAATCGGACGGCAGCCCGCGAATGTAGATCATCGCGTTGAGCGAGCCGGACCCGCCGAGCATCCGCCCGCGCGGCCAGAAGATGCGCCGCATGCGGCACCCCGGCTGCGGCTCGGTGTGATAGCCCCAGTCGACGCCGGTGTTGAACATCATCGGCCAGTTCGCCGGGATGTCGGAATCGAGCGGCGCCGCCCGCCCCGCCTCCAGCAGCAGCACCCGCCGCCCCGGATCGGCCGACAGCCGGTTGGCCAGCACGCAGCCCGCCGACCCGCCGCCGACGATGATGGTGTCGTTCATGTTGGGCCGTGTCTCCCCGATGCGCCGCGCCTGTGGCCGCCCGCCATGCAAGGATGATGCAGCGGTCGTCAGCCAGCGGTCATCAGCGCAAAGCCGCCTCCGCCGCCGCGACGTCCTCGGGCGTGTTGACGTTGAGGAACGGGTCGGGCGGCGTCGGGTAATCGGCGATGGCGAGCGCGTGGCGCGCGGCCCAGGCGCCGGCCCGCCGCTCCCCCTC
>NZ_BANB01000253.1 GCF_000964365.1 Acidisphaera rubrifaciens HS-AP3
GGCGGCGGCAGTCGATCCGCCGCCGGCCGATCCAGCGCACCGGCCGCGCTGCCCCGGCGGCGGTCAGCACCAGGTCACCCACGGCCAGCGTCTCCACCGGCACGTCGCCCGCGGGCGTGCGGATGCGCGTGCCGGCGCGGAAGCAGGTGACGTCGAGCACGATCTCCGTCGTATCCGGCCCGGCGGCGTAGGAATAGAAGGTGTGGCCGGCAAAGTTGCCGTTGAAATTGAGCGCGCTGATGGTGGTGCCGCCGGCGCCGATCAGCGACAGCACGCCGCCGGCCGTGCTGGTCTGATCGAAGACCACGTGATCGACCGGCGTGGTGAGGGTGACGTCGATCACGTCGGTGTCGGCGAAGCCGGTGATCGCGGCGGCGACGGCGAGCGTCGCGGCGTTGGGGGTCGCGAACACGATGCGGTTGTCCGTGCCGGACATGCCGATCTGCACTTCGCCGGTGAGCGCGGTCGGCAGATCGAGCGTGCCGTCCGCGGCGGCGAAGCTGATGTAGCCGGTCACCGCCGCGGCGGCGATGCGGCCGCCGTCGGACGCCACGGCGCTCAGCCCGAACCCAACGCGCGGGGGAATGACGGGCGCGGCAAGCTGCCCGGTGACGTCGAGCACCGCGCCGGCCCCCTGCGCCAGCAGCTCGCTCGATTGAAAATCGAATCCGGCCGACAGCGTGCCGACCGTCAGGGTGCTGCCGGCGTCGATTTCCACCGACGGCAGATTGGTGTCGCTCATCAGCGTGCCGGCGCTGAAGCTGCCGTGCAGCAGCAAGGCGTTGTCGATATCGAGGGTCGCGGCCGCGCCCATGCCGGTCAGCATCGTGGTCGGGTACAGGTATCCGGCATAGGGCAGCGCCGGGTTCTGCGCTGCGATCACCGCGACATCCGCCGCGCCGGGCGCGACCGCCGCCGGCAGCCCGGTCGTGGTATCGGTCCAGTTGTTCGCGTCGCCCCACGCGCCGCCCGCCGGCCCGGTATAGGTGAACGTGTTGCCGATCGCGGTGCCGGCGCTGAGGCCGTAGCTGCCGGGCTCGGCCACGCCGACCTGCGCGCCGTCGAAACCGCTGACGAGATACGGCAGGCCCGCGAGGCCGGTGCCGACGAGGGAGGCGGTCGCGAGCACGGTGCCGTTGACGTCGACGATGTCGAGCGTGCCGCCGCCCACGCCGGGCACGAAGGCGACGGCGGCGGCACCCGCGCCTTCGTTGAACTGGATCACGTCGCCGTAGGTCAGGCCGGTGATCGGCGCCGGCTCGGCGGTCGCGTAGGCGATATAGACGGAATCGCCGCGCCCCCGCAGCAGGAAGCTGTTGCCGCCGCCGATCGTGCCGCTGGTCACGACGTTGATCGAGGCGCCGCTGTCCAGGGTGAAGGCGATCGCCGCGTTGGGGTCGAGCACCGAAAGCGTCAGCGCGCCGCCCGCCTCCACCGTAGCCGCGCCGGTGCCGGTCACGTCGTCGAACAGGCTGAGCCAGTGCGCGTCGATCACGCCGTTGGCGACGATCGTGTTGGCCACGATCTCGCTGAGCGCGGTCGTGGAGGTGTCGGTGATCGTGGCGCCGGCGTCGATCACCACCTGACCGGGCGCCGCCGTCTGGCCGGCGGGGCCGCCGATGATGGCATAGGAGGGCGCCGGCCCGGCGACATAGGTGGTGCCGCTCTGCACCACGCCGCCGGGACTGACCGCCGTCAGGCTGCCGCCGTTGCGCAGGTCGAGGGCGCCGAGCCGGATGGTGCCGCCGTGTTCGGCCCCCAGCGCGCCGCCGTCGGCGACCGTCGCTGTGCCGCTGACCACCAGGGCGCCGCCGGGCGCCGCCTGGTCCACGCCATAGGCGATCAGCGCGTCGCCGGTGCCGTCGAGCGACAGCGTTCCGGCCGACAGCACGCCGCCCGCGCTCAGCAGCAGTCGGCCGGCACCCACTGTTTCGACCAGCCCCGCCGTGACCGCGCCGGACAACGCGACGTTGCCCTGTGTCTCCAGCGTGGCGGCGCTGCCGCCGCCGATGAGGGCGGTGAAGGCATAGCCGGTGCTGCCGTTAATGATCGCGGTGTCGGCGCCCCCCGGCGCGGCGGCGGCGCTCTTGCCGGTGGTGCTGTCCTGCCAGTAGGCGGGGTCGGCCCACGATCCGCCCGAGGGGCCGGCATAGGTCAGCCCATGGCCGCCGTTGCCGGCGCTTGGCCCGAAGCCGGTGCCCGAGGCGAGATCGACCTGGAAGGTCCCGGTATAGGCGCCGCTGTCGTAGGGATCGGGGCTGACGGTGATGACGAAGCTGCTCAGCGTGTAGCTGCCGGCGAAGATGTAATAGGCCTCCGCCTGGCCATCCCCGGCGATCAGCTCGAGCGTGCCGGTGCCGGCGCCGTTGGCACCTTGCGTGTAGGTGGCCGTCTGCACGCCGCCCAGCTGGTTGGCGGCGGCGATCAGACGGTCGCCGGCGCCGAAGTTGTTGATCAGCCCCGGCCCGCTGACGCCGCCGGCTGTGAACGGCACGGACCCGCCGTTGAGATACGGATATTCGGTGACGAACAGCGCGCTCGCCGTGCCGGCGTTGGGGAAGTCGATGGCGGTCCGGCCGCCGGGCGTGTCGGACAGGTTGAGCAGCGAGCCGTCGCCCAGCACGAAGGTCAGCGCGCTGGTTCCCTGCGTTCCGACCGTCGAGGTGAACGTGCCGCCGGCGAGGATCTCCACGGTGCCGGTGCCGTCCAGCGCGCCGACCGCCTGGATGTTCTGCGCCTGCACCACCCCGTCGATGACGATGTCGCCCCAGCTGATCAGCGTGCTGACGACGTAATCCGCGAACAACGTGCCGCTGCCCGACAGGGTGGCGCCGGCCTCGATGTCGATATAGCCGTCGCCGCCCAGCAGCGTGGTCCCGACATCGACGCCGGAGCTGGACGAGGCAACGTCGAGCAAGCCACCGGTCAGGACGACCGACGCCGCACCGGCGACGGCAAACTCTCCGGAGGCGGTGAGCGTCCCGGCGACGGTGGCCGTGCCGGCAACCATGACCTGCGCGCTGGCGCCGAAGGCGCCGAGAGTCGCGCCGGACTGCACCAGCAGGCTCGTCGCGTGAAGAGCGCTCGACGGATAGACCGCGACACCCGCGCCGGTGGCGGCGGTGACGCTGCCGGCGCCGATCGTGCCGTTGAACTCGATCAGCCCTTCCAGCAGCAGCGGCCCGGCCGTGCCCGGTCCGTTCACGATCAGGGGTGTCGCGGTGCCGCCGTTGATGACGACGGTCGCGCCGGCGCCGGGCGCGACGGTGGCGGGGTTCTGCCCCGTCGTCGTGTCGTCCCAGTTGACCGGCACATCCCAGGACCCGCCGGAGGCACCGATCCAGTGGAAATCATCCGTCGTTGATGACGACACCGTTAAAAATCCCTGAACGGAATGTTCCGGCAGATCGTGGCACGGGGGCGCCCGCAGCGGAAGCACGTCCGGCGCGAGACGGCGCGAATAGGTCGTAAGGGGTCGGATCTGCCCGCGGACGGCGCAGCGGATCAGCCGGGCGGGCGGCGGTCGAACCAGGGGGCGGCAGATTCCAGTTCGGCGGCGAGGGCGAGCAGCAGCGGCTCGCCGCCGATCGGGCCCACGAACTGCGCGCCGAACGGCACCGCGGCCTCGCCGGGCGCCGGGGCGCCCCAGTGCAGCGGGACCGACATGCTCGGCGTGCCGGTCATGTTGGACAGCTGCGTGAAGGGCACGAGGGTAAGGTTCTCGCGCGACAGCGTCTCCAGCAGGCCCGTCCGGCGCACCATCGCGGCGAAGCCGGGGATCGCGAGGGCGTGCAGCGCGAGGCGCTGGCCGAAAGGCGGATCGAGCGCGCCGATGCGCGGCGGCGGCGCGGCCACGGTGGGCAGCAGCAGCAGGTCATAGCCCTCGAAGAACGCGGCGAGCGCCCGCCCGAACTCGTTCCACAACCGGCGCGAGGCGACGTAGTCCCCGGCCGGCAGCGCGCGCCCTAGCCGGCCGAGGCCGCGCGTCGTCAGCTCGAAGGCGCCCATGCCCGCGCCGGTCTGCGCGCGCGCCCGGGCGATGTCGGCCGGCACCTGACCCAGATACAGATCGAGGAAGCAGCGCGCGAGCAGCCGGCCGTCGATCGCGGGCGCCGCCGGCTCGACGTGATGGCCGAGCCGTTCGAGCAGCCCGGCGGCGATGGTGACGGCGGCCGCCGCCTCGGCGTCGACGGGGGAGCCGATCGGGCTTTCGGTCATCATGCCGATGCGCAGCCGCGCGGGCGGGCGGGCGATCGCAACCATGCCGGACACCGCGGGACGGGCAAGCGGATAGGGCGCGCCGGCATCGGGTCCGGCGAGGATGTCGAGCATCGCGGCGGCGTCGCGCACGCTGCGCGTCAGCACGAACTCGGAACTCGCGCCCTCCCATCCCTCGGCGGCCTGGGGGCCGTGCGGGATCAGGCCGCGGCCGGGGCGGAAGCCGAACAGGCCGCAGTAACTGGCCGGGATGCGGATCGATCCGCCGCCGTCCGACGCCCCCGCCATCGGCACGATGCCGCCGGCGACCGCCGCCGCGGCGCCGCCCGATGAGCCGCCGGGCGTGCGGCCGGGCGACCAGGGGTTGCGCGTCGGGCCATGCAGCGCGGTCTCCGTCGTCGCCAGCAGCGCCAGTTCGGGCGTGGTGGTGCGGCCGAAGATCACAAGCCCGGCATCGAGGCAGCGCTGCGTATAGGTGCTGTGCCGTGCCGCGACGATGCCGCGGCGTGCCCGGCTCCCGCCGGTGTCGCCGACGCCCGCGTAGTCCTGTCCCCAGTCCTTCAGCAGGAACGGCACGCCCGCGAACGGGCCGGCGAGCGGGCCGGCCGCGCGGGCGCGCGCGATCTCGACCATCGGCACGGCGATCGGGTTGAGCACGCCGCCCACGGCATCGAGCCGCGCCAGCGCCGTCTCCAGCAGGTCCGCGGCCGTCACCTCGCCGCGCGCGACGAGCGCCGCGAGGGCGGTTGCGTCATGCGCCGCGTATTCGTCGTATCGCATCTGCTCGGCCGGCCCTTTGCGTCCCCGGCCGAGGAGAGCACACAGCAGGGTCGCAGACGAGACCGCCGCAAGGGAGGACCCGATGTCCAAGCATGCCGAGCCCGCGCGCCTGACTGTCCCCGCGATCCGCGCCCGCAAGGGCGGGGAGAAGCTCGTGTGCCTGACCGCCTACACGGCGCCGATGGCGGGGCTGCTCGATCCGCATGCGGACCTGCTGCTGGTCGGCGATTCCGTCGGGATGGTCGTGCATGGCCTGCCGAACACGGTCGGCGTGACTCTGGACATGATGATCCTGCACGGGCAGGCGGTGATGCGCGGCGTGCGCCACGCCGTGGTCGTCGTGGACATGCCGTTCGGCACGTACGAGGCGGGACCGGCCGCGGCCTATCCGGCGGCGGTGCGGCTGATGCAGGAAACCGGCTGCCACGCGGTGAAGCTGGAAGCCTGCGCCGGCATCGGCGAGACGACGGCGTTCCTGGTCCAGCGCGGCATTCCGGTCATGGGCCATGTCGGCCTGCGGCCGCAGGCGGCGATGGTCGAGGGCGGGTTCCGCGCCAAGGGCCGCACGGAGGCGGAGCGGATGCGCGTGCTCGACGAGGCGCGGGCGATGGATGCCGCCGGTGCCTTTGCGATCGTGGTGGAGGGGGTGACCGGCGATCTCGCCGGCGAGGTGACGCGGGCCGTCGGCGCGCCCACGATCGGCATCGGCGCCTCGCCCGACTGCGACGGGCAGATCCTGGTGACCGACGACATGCTCGGCCTGTTCGAGCGGGTGCCGCGCTTCGTGCGCCGCTATGCGGACCTGCGCGGCATCATCGGCCCGGCGGTCGCCGCCTATGCCGAGGACGTGCGCGCCGGCCGCTTTCCCGCCCCGGCCGAACAGTACGGCGTGAAGCCGGGCTGAACGCCGGGGCGGAGCGGGCGGAGCGCGCCCGTCAGCGCGTGGCGAGGCTCGCGATCATCCCGTTCACGCCGTGGATGAGACTCGCGAACATGCCGAAATCCGCGCGGTTGACGACGACGAAGGCGCCGACGTCGCGGCCGGGAGCAAACGCGATATAGCTCATGAAGCCGACGCCGCCGCCGCTTTTGGCGAGCAGCATCGGCGTCGCCCCGCTGGCCGGCACCATCACCCAGCCGAGGCCGAGCCCGCCCATCTGTCCCGCCTCGTCGAAGCCGATCGCCGCCGGCATCGCCTGCCGCTGGCGATAGATCGCGTGGCTGAGCGCGAGCGCCGGGGTGTCGTCCTCCAGGTTGTGGCGCAGCCAGATCAGCATGTCGTCGCCGGTGCTGTAGAGGCCGCCGCTGCCCTCGGTCGCGGTCGCGTCGGCGCACGGGCCGTTGCCGCCGAGGCCGGTGCCGGTCATCAGCCGCGCGCACTGATCGGCATCGGGCGTGAGCGTCGTGTCGGTCATGCCGAGCCGGTGCGTCACGCGATCCGCCAGCAAGGTCGCATAGGGCTTGCCGGCGGCGGTCGCCATGGCATCGGTCAGGAAGTCGAAGCCGATATTCGAATAGGAGGCGACGGTGCCGGGGGTCCAGGGCAGCTCATAGGTGGGCAGCCACTTCCAGCGGTCCGCCCGGCTCGGCCAGCCGCGCGCCCACGCATCCTTGGGAATGTCGCCCATCTCGCGCGGCAGGGCGGCGGAATAGGTGGCGAGATCCAGCAGGGTGATCGGCCGGCCGGTGTAGGTCGGCACGTGCACGCCGCCCGCATAGTGCTGCAGCGTCGCCGTCAGCCGCAGCGTGCCGTCGGCGGCGAGCGAGCCGAGCACCTCGCCCGCGAACGCCTTGGTGATGGAGTTCAGACGGAACAGGCTGCGACCGTCCGGCGTCTTCTTGCTGTCCGGTGCCGTCTCGCCGTAGCCGAGAACCGTGCCCTCGCCGTTATGCACCACGCCGAGCACGAGCCCGGGCGCGCCCGATTCGCGGAACATCACGTAGCCGGAGAGGCCCGTCGCCTCTTCCAGCAGGGGATCGACCGGCGCGGTCTTCTGGCCGGACGCCTGGCCGGTTGCCTGTTCCACCGCTTCGGCGCGCGTCCTCGGCGCGGTCGCATCGTCCGGCTTCGCGGCCGGCGGGTCGGCACGGGCGACGAGAGGGGCCGCACCGAGGGCGGCGAGGGCGAGGAGAAAAGCCGCGAGGCGGGGCATCCGGTGGCTCCGTCGGGGTTGCGGACGCATCCTAGGGCGGCAGGCGCGGCAGGCAACCGCGGCGCGCGGCCGGGACGTTCACCCTTCGAGAAAGTGACCGAAGGCGCGCAGCGGCGTCAGCGCGTCGCAGATGATCTTGGTGATGACCAGCATCGGCACCGCCAGGATCGCGCCCGGCATGCCCCACAGCCAGAACCAGAACACCAGGGCGAGCACCACCGCGACGGGGTTGATGGTGAAGCGCCGCGCCAGCACCAGCGGCGTCGCGAACTCGCCCTCCACGACATGGATCAGGAAATACAGCCCGACCGGCAGCAGCGCCGCCCAGTCCACGCCGAGGGAGACGACGCCGGCGGCGGTGAACAGCACGATGCCGCCCAGCGGACCGAGGATCGGCACGTAGTTCAGCATGAAGGCGATAGTGCCCCACAGCAGGGGATCGTCGACGCCGCACAGCCACATCACCGCGCCGGTCGCGATGCCGACCACGGCGTTGATGAGGGTGACGGTCACCAGATAGGCGGAGATGTCCTGTTCGATCCGCAGCGAGATTTCCACCGCCTGACGCTTCGACGCGAAGCGGGGCAGGATTTCCACCACCCGGCGCAGGAAGGTTTCGCCGTACAGCAGCAGGTAGAACAGCACGATCAGCGTGGTGAAGATGGTCGCCGCCATCGCCGTGGTGCGGGAGAACAGCACCCCCACGAGATTGGGCGAGCGCAGCGGCGGCGAGGGGGTGACGGGGACGTCGCCGTCGGGGCCGACGGCGAGCGCCTCCGCCTGGTGCAGCAGGTCGGTGAGACCCGCGATCGGGGCGCGCAGGAACGCGAGCTGTTCCTGCACCCGCGGCAGCGCCTTCGGCAGCCGCCCTGCCCAGTCGCTCGCCGGTCCGGCCAGCGCGGACAGCAGCCCGGCGGCGCAGACGATCAGCAGCACCAAGGCGACTACGGCGCCGACCGCGCGCGGCAGGTGCAGCCGCTCGGCGACGCGGACCACCGGCTGCAGCAGCAGCTTGAGCATGATGGCCGCCACCACCGGCAGGATGATGTCCGCCGCCACGTAGAGCGAAGCGATGGTGGCCAGGAAGAACAGCCCGCCGAGGAACATCGACCGGGGATCGGTCGGCAGCGGCATCGGCTCGCGTTCCTCGCCGGACGGTTTCTCCTTCGAGACCGCCTCGGCCAGCTCCGTCGTCTCCGCCGCCACCGCGTCGCCCAGCCGCGTTGCGGCGAGCAGCGGTTCGGCGATGCCGAGCACCCCTTCGAGCGGTCCGCCGTCAAGCGGGCCGGGGCTCAGCGGTCCCGCAGTGGCGTCCGACATGCCTGTTGTCCTGGTTGTTGCCGGTGTATGCGGCGGGCTGCGAGAGCGGAACGACCGGCGCCCGGCGCCGGTTGCATCGCGGGGGCCCGCGTCACCGCCATGACCGGTCAGGCGATTTCGCGCGCAAGCTTCTGCGCCATGGCGATCTCGAAGGCGGCGTAGTCGGGACAGGTGAGGGCGAAGGCGCCGGGGCCGCCGATCACCTCGCGCCGGTAGCTCTCCAGCAGGTCCGGCTCCTCGTGCAGGACGCACAGGCCGTTGATCGTGATGCCGGAGGCCACCATCCGGTCGCGCACCGGCACCGGGTCCATGCCGTCATTGGACCGCCCGTCACCGGCGACATCGACGATCAGCCGCCCGGCCGTCGCGGGGGCAGTGATCAGCAGACGCATGCAGGCGGCGAGGGCGGCGCCGATCGCGGTGGTGGAGGCGGGAACAAGGCGGTTCACGTCCTCCACCGCCTGCGCGAAGGCGGCAAGGCTCGCCGGGCTGTCGAGACGGGTCCAGGGCACCACGACCTCCTGCGCGTCCGCCGCCGACCACAGCAGCACGGCGGCGAGGCTCGCGCGGCGGATGCCGCCGAGCAGTCCGGCCGCGACCTCCGGCTTGCGCAGCGCCGCGGCAAGGCCGCCCGCCATCAGGCCGAACTCGTCGTAGGTGACGCTCGCCGAGCCATCGAGGGCGATCACCAGCGCAAGATCGACCGGCGGCATCGGCGGGGCGGGGGCGTCCATGGGCGCAGTCTGCCACCGGCGGCGGTTGCCGTCCCGCGCGGCGCAGGGGAAGGTCGGGGCGCGGAGCAGCAGGGGGCGCGCATGGCCGGTCGGGTCTGGGGCGAGGTGGCGGAGGGCGTGGCGACGGTGACGTTCGACCAGCCGGAGAAGCACAACGCCATGTCGGTGGGCATGTGGGACGAACTCGCCGCCCTGCTCGACGAGTACGGCGCGCGCGACGAGGTGCGGGTCGTGGTGCTGACCGGCGCGGGGGAAGCGGCGTTCGTCTCCGGCGCCGACATCAGCCAGTTCGACACCACCCGCGGCGACGCGGCGGCGCAGCGCGAGTATCACCGGCTGACCGCCGCCGGGCGGGCGCG
>NZ_BANB01000252.1 GCF_000964365.1 Acidisphaera rubrifaciens HS-AP3
GCGCCGGCGGCGGCGCGCAAGGCGGTGATCGTGGTGCGCGAGGTGATCTGGTCGGGGTTGGTGCGCAACTCGATCAGCGCCGGTCGGCCGGCGGCGGCCGCGCGGCGGAAGGCGGGGGCGAACGCGGCGGTGGTCTCGACGACCTCGCCATGGCCGCCGAACGCCTCGATCAGGCGCGCGAAATCCGGATTGGTCAGGTCGGTGCCGACGACGTGGCCGGGATATTCGCGCTCCTGATGCATGCGGATCGTGCCGTACATGCCGTTGTTGAAAACGATCACGATCGGTGTCGCGCCGTGGTGGAAGGCGGTCGCGATCTCCTGCCCCGTCATCAGGAAGCCGCCGTCGCCGACGAGGCATACGGCCATGCGGGCGGGAAAGGCGAGGCTGGCCGCGATCGCCGCCGGCACGCCATAGCCCATCGCGCCGTTGGTCGGGCCGATATAGCGCTGCCCCTCGGTGAAATCGATGAAGCGTGGCGCCCAGGGCGCGAAGTTGCCGGCATCGGTGGTGACGATCGCATCGGGCGGCAGCAGCGCGCCCAGCTCGCGCATCGCCTCGCCGAGATTGAGCGGCCCGGCATAGGCCGGCACGACCTGCGCCGCCTCGCGCACCGCGCGCAGGGCGCGCGTCCACTCCGCCCAGGGCGCTGCGAGCGGCTCCATCGCAGCGGCGGCGATGGCAAACGCGCTCGGGTCCGCGACGATGCCGAGGGCGGGGCGGAAGACGCGGCCGATCTCCGCCGGATCGGGATGCACATGCACGATCGGGGTCGTGCCCGCGCGGTCGAACAGCGTGTAGCCCTGCGTCACCGACTCCGGCAGGCGGGTGCCGATCGCGAGGATCAGGTCGGCCTCGCGCACCCGCGCCAGCAGCGCCGGGTCGGCCCCGACGCCGAGATCGCCGGCATAGTTCGCAGCACTGTTGTCATAGAGCGCCTGCCGCCGGAAGCCGACGCACACCGGCATGTTGTTGCCGAGCAGGAAGGTGCGCAGCGCCGCGCGCCCTTCCTCGTTCCAGATGCTGCCGCCGACGATGGCGAGCGGACGTTGCGCCGCGCCGAGCAGGTCCTGCAGCCGGCGCATCGCCGACGGGTCGGGATAGGCGCCGCTCACCGGCGCGGGGCCGAGATCGGGCACGTCCACCACGTGGCGCTGCATCTCCTCCGACAGCGCGATCACCACCGGCCCGGGTCGGCCGGAGGTGGCGACATCGACGGCGTGCGCCACGATTTCCGGGATGCGGTCCGCCTGATCGATCTGCGTGACCCACTTGGCGAGCGGGCCGAACATCCGCCGGTAATCGACTTCCTGGAAGCTCTCGCGGTCGGTCTCGGCGAACGGGATCTGGCCCACGAACAGCAGCAGCGGCGTGCTGTCCTGCATCGCGGTGTGGACGCCGACCGCGCCGTGACAGGCGCCGGGACCGCGCGTGACCATGGCCGCCGCCGGGCGCCCTGTCAGCTTGGCATAGGCCTCCGCCATGTTCACGGCGCCGGCCTCGAACCGGCAGGTGATCAGGCGCAGCCGATCCTGCACCGCATGCAGCCCGTCGAGCACGTCGAGATAGCTCTCGCCCGGTACCGCGAAGACCATCTCGATGCCCTGTGCCACCAGCGCATCGGCCAGCACGCGACCGCCGCGCCGCGGGCCGGGCGTGGTGACCGGCAGACGCGGCACCGCCGACGGCTCCGCCGCCGGCGTGGCGGCCTTGCCCCGCTTCGCCTTAGCCGTCCCGCCGCCGTCCATGCGTCCCTCCGTTGTCGGCCGCCCCCGGCATCGGCGCCGGCGCGCATGCCGGTCTATGCCTGCGTGGCCCAGGGTGCCAGACTGCGCGGGCCATGCGAGCCATCTTCGTCCAGATCAAGTGCGAACTGGGTCAGGCCTACCGCGTCGCGCGCGAGGCCGCCGACCGCATCGAACAGCTGTCGGAGCTGTACTCGACGTCCGGGGCGTTCGACCTCCTGGCCAAGTTCTATCTCGACCCGTCCACGGATATCGGCCGCTTCGTGACGGAGCAGGTGCAGACCATCCCGGGCGTGCGCGACACCTATACCCTGGTTACCTACAACGCCTTCACCGCCGGGCCGCTGCCGGGCTAGCCGGCGAAGCCCATGAAGCCGGGCGCGTCCGCGAGGCGCGGCGCGCGCATCAGCGCGGCGATGTCGGGGACGGGGCGCGCGGTGCGCGGATCGCCGGCGAGCC
>NZ_BANB01000251.1 GCF_000964365.1 Acidisphaera rubrifaciens HS-AP3
AGCGCCAGCATCATGGCCGTGGCGGCCGTGGCGGTGATCAGGATGCCGGCGCGGGAGGAATGTCCCGCCCGAAGCGTGGCCGAACCGGTCATCGTGGTGTCCTTCCGTCGTTGCGTTTCGCCGCCGTACCGTCGATTCGTTTCGTAAGCGGCCGCATGGCATGACGCCCGGGAGCCGGTCGGGTTTCGCCGCCCTGCTTTGTCGCGGTGCGGCAGACCCTTTCCAACACTGGCCGGTGCCGCTAAGCCCTGCGGCTCCCCGATCGGCGCGCAAGGGTTTCCTGTATGTTCTCACGCCTTCTCGGCATCATGTCCGCGGACATGGCGATCGACCTCGGCACGGCGAATACGCTCGTCTACGTCAAGGGTCGCGGCATCGTGCTGGCCGAGCCCTCCGTCGTCGCCATCGCCGACGTGCGGGGCAAGAAGCAGGTCCTCGCGGTGGGCGAGGAGGCCAAGCAGATGCTCGGCCGCACGCCCGGCAACATCTCCGCCATCCGGCCGCTGCGCGACGGGGTGATCGCCGATTTCGAGGTGGCGGAGGAAATGATCAAGCATTTCATCCGTAAGGTGCACAACCGCCGCAGCTTCGCCTCGCCGGTCATCATCGTGTGCGTCCCCTCCGGCAGCACGGCGGTGGAGCGGCGGGCGATCCAGGAAAGCGCCGAGAGCGCCGGCGCCCGCCGCGTCCTGCTGATCGAGGAGCCGATGGCGGCGGCCATCGGCGCCGGACTGCCGGTGACCGAGCCCTCCGGCAGCATGATCGTCGATGTCGGGGGCGGCACGACGGAGGTGGCGGTGATCTCGCTGGGCGGGATCGTCTATTCGCGGAGCGTGCGCGTCGGTGGCGACAAGATGGACGAGGCGATCATCAGCTACATCCGCCGCAACCATAACCTGCTGATCGGCGAGGCCTCGGCCGAGCGGATCAAGATCGAACTCGGCGCCGCGTGCCCGCCCGATCCGGGCGAAGACGGGCCGTGGCGCGAGGTGAAGGGCCGCGACCTGATGAACGGCGTCCCGCGCGAGGTGATCGTCGGCCAGCGACAGATCGCCGACAGCCTCGCGGAGCCCGTCGCGGCGATCACCGAGGCGGTCAAGGTCGCCCTGGAGAACACGCCGCCCGAACTCGCGGCGGACATCGTCGATAAAGGCATTGTGCTGACCGGCGGGGGCGCGCTTCTCTACCGGTTGGATCAGGTGCTGCGGGACGCGACGGGCCTGCCGGTCGTGGTGGCGGAGGACGCGCTGCAATGCGTGGCACTGGGCACGGGGCGGGCGCTGGAGGAGATGAAGCGCCTGCGCAACGTGCTGACCTCGATGTACTGACCCCACGCTGCCCGGCCCCACACCGCGCGGCGGCATGAACAAGGCGACGGCGTGATCCTGCGGCTGTCCATCCCGGCGCGACAGGCCCTGGCGAAGCTCACCCTGCCGGTGCTGATCGCGGCCTCGTTCGGGCTGATGCTGCTCGGCAAGGCGGACACGCTGCTGGCGGAGCGGCTGCGCATGGCGCTGGCCGACAGCCTTGCGCCGATCTACGTCGCCATCTCCGGGCCGCTGCACGACCTGCGCAGCGTGGCCGCCGATGCCACG
The DNA here is from genome assembly GCF_000964365.1 of Acidisphaera rubrifaciens HS-AP3. Classification (GTDB taxonomy): domain Bacteria; phylum Pseudomonadota; class Alphaproteobacteria; order Acetobacterales; family Acetobacteraceae; genus Acidisphaera; species Acidisphaera rubrifaciens. The sequence goes on from NZ_BANB01000251.1 coordinate 1,596, forward strand.
GGGCTGATTGACCTGCGCGCCGAGAATGTGCGCCTGCGGGCGGAGAACGAGACGTTGCGGCGCTGGCAGTCGATCGCGCTCGCGCTGGACGCGGAGAACCAGCGGCTGAAGGCCAACCTGCATTGGCTGCCGGACCCGACGCCCTCGTATGTCACGGCCCGGGTGGTCGCGGATGCCGGCGGGGTATACGCGCGCGCTGTGCTGCTCTCGGTCGGACCCGGCCATGGCGTGACGCGCGGGGAGATCGCGCTCGACGCGCGCGGGCTGGTCGGCCGGGTGACGGAGGTGGGCGCGCGCACCGCCCGCGTGCTGCTGATCACCGATCTTAACAGCCGCATCCCGGTCGTGCTCGAGGGCAGCCGGGCGCATGCGATCATGGTCGGCACCAACGGGCCGCGCCCGCGTCTGATGTACTGGCCGGAGGGCGTGATGCCGGCCGAGGGCGAGCGCGTCGTCACCAGCGCCGAGGCGAGCGCCTTCCCGGCCAACCTGCCGATCGGCACCGTTCACTACAGCGCGAGCAACGTTCCGGAGGTCGAGCCGCTGGCCCAGCTCGACCGGCTCGAGATCGTTCGCATCTTCGACTACGGCCTGCACAGCCAGCTCGATGCCGAGGCCGCGCCCGACAAGGGCGCGCGGTCCTCCGCCGGGGGCACGCCCGCCGCCGGCGCCGGGCGCCACTGAGGGCGTCGGCCATGGTGGACCTCATCGATCAGACACCCGGTATCCGGCCGCGGCCCACGCTGATGCGCCGGCTGGACGCGACGGCCCGCCTTTGCTTTCCGGCCGCGTGCACGATCGTGCTCATGCTGCTCTGCCTGACGCCGTTCGGCTTTGCCGACCAGGCACAGCTGCTGCCGGCGACGGCCTATGCCTGCGTGTGGTTCTGGTCGCTGTTCCGCCCCGGCTCCATGCCGCCACCGGTCGTCTTCGTGATCGGCGTGCTGCTGGACCTGCTCGGCTATCTGCCGCTCGGCGTCGGCGTGCTGGGGTTGCTCATCACCCACGGCATCGCGCTGCGGGCGCGGCGCGTCCTGACCCGGCAGGGCTTTGTCGTCGTCTGGCTCGCCTTCGTCGGCGTCGCGGTCGGCGCCGCGGCGCTGACCTGGGCGCTGGCCTGCGCGCTGTTCTTCCGCCTGCTGGCGCCCGGCCCCGCGGTGTTCCAGGCGATCATCACCGTCGCGATCTATCCGGCGATCGCGATCGTGTTCATCCGGGCCCATCGCTCGGTCGCGGACCCGCTGCAGGCATGATCCCGGTCGCATGAAGCGGGACACGCAGCGCAGCAGCGTCTTCACCCGGCGTGCCCTGCTGGTGATGGGCGGGCAGGTCGCCGCCCTCGGGGCGCTGGGGGCACGGCTGTACCAGGTGCAGGTGGTGGACGGCGCCCGCTATGCGACGCTTGCCGAGAGCAACCGCATCAGCGCCCGGCTGATCGCGCCGCCGCGCGGCCGCATCCTCGACCGCGCGGGCGTGGTCGTCGCCGGCAACCGGCTGAACTGGCGGGCGCTGCTGATCGCCGAACAGGTCGATGACGTGGGCGCCTGTCTCGACAACCTCACGCGCCTCGTCGGCCTCGCCGACCACGAACGCGCGCGGATCGAGCGCGAGGTGCGCCGCCACCGCCGGTTCATCCCGATCATGGTGCGCGAGTTCCTGACCTGGGAGGACATGGCCAAGATCGAGGTCAACGCCCCCGACCTGCCGGGCATCGTGATCGATGTCGGCACCACGCGGCAGTACCCGTTCAGCGAGAAGCTCGCCCATATCGTCGGCTACGTGGCGCCGCCGAACGAGGATGACGTGGCCGCCGACGCGATGCTCGCCCTTCCGGGCATGCGCGTCGGGCGGGCGGGCATGGAAAAGGAGCACGACGCGGTGCTGCGCGGCCGGGCCGGCGCCGTGCAGATGGAGGTCAACGCCGTCGGCCGCGTGATCCGCGAACTCGATCGGCAGGAGGGCAAGCAGGGGGACGATGTCGGCCTGACCATCGATGCCGATCTGCAGCAGGCCGTGCTCGGCCGCCTCGGCGACGAGAGCGCGTCCGCGGTCGTGATGGACTGCCGCAACGGCGAGGTCCTCGCCATGACCACCAACCCGTCCTTCGATCCGTCGCTGTTCAACTCCGGCGTCAGCCAGGCGCAGTGGATCGAATGGACGTCCAACCGCAAGGCCCCGCTGATCAACAAGGCCGCCGCCGGCCTGTATCCGCCGGGCTCGACCTTCAAGATGTGCGTGGCCCTCGCCGCCCTCGACGCCAAGGTGCTGACGCCGTGGGACCGCATCTACTGCCCCGGCTATCTCGACCTCGGCGACTCCCGCTTCCATTGCTGGAACAAGAACGGCCACGGCTCGCTCGACCTGCATGGCGGGCTGAAGAACTCGTGCGACGTGTTCTTCTACGAGACGGCGCGTCGCGTCGGCATCGACCGCATCGCCGCGATGGGACACCGGCTCGGCATGGGCATCGACACCGGGATCGACCTGCCCGGGGCGCGGCCCGGCTTCATCCCGACGCGCGAATGGCGCATCGCGCACGGGCATTACTGGAACATCGGCGACACCATCGTGAGCGGCATCGGTCAGGGCTACATCCTGGTCACCCCGCTGTCGCTCTGCACCTATGTCGCGCGCGTCGCGACCGGGCGGGTGGTGGTGCCGCACCTGACGCGCACCATCGGGTCGACGCTGCAACCGGGCGCCCGGGCTGCCGACTGGCCCCTGCTCGGGCTGCCGGACCGCAGCCTCGCGGCGGTGCGGCAGGGCATGTTCGCCGTCGTGAACGAGGCCGGCGGCACCGCCCCCGCCGCCCGCCTGCCGGAGAGCGTGAGTCAGGGCGGGCGGGTGCAGCTGGCCGGCAAGACCGGGTCGTCGCAGGTGCGCCGGGTCTCGCGCGAGATGCGCGAGCACGGGCATTTCAACAGCGCCAACCTGCCATGGGAGCTGCGCCCGCACGCCCTGTTCGTGGCCTTCGCCCCCTATGACAACCCGCGCTATGCCGTCTCGGTCGTGGTCGAGCACGGCAATGCCGGGGCGGCCGCCGCGGCACCGCTCGCGCGCGACATCATGACCGATACCCTGCTGCGTGATCCGGCGCGCAGCGGCCCCGGTCAGCGCGTCGCCGAGGAGGAGCCGCGGTGATCGAGGGGCGTCGCCTGTACCGCGAGACCAATTTCGGGCTGATCGGCAAGCTCTGGAACATCTCCTGGCTGTATGTGCTGCTGCTCTGCGCCCTCGCGGGCGTCGGCTACGCCGCCCTCTACAGCGCGGGCGGCGGCTCGCCGGAGCCGTATGCCGCCCGGCACATCCTCCGCTTCGCCCTCGGCCTCGTGCTGATGCTGTCGATCGCGCTGGTGGACATACGCTTCATCGCGCGGCTGGCATGGCCGATCTATGGCCTGTCCATCGTGATGCTGGTCCTCGTCGCCAGGATCGGCCACGTGGGCAAGGGCGCGCAGCGCTGGATCGAGCTCGGCGGCCTGCAGCTGCAACCGAGCGAAATGGCCAAGATCGCGCTGGTGCTGGCGCTGGCCGCCTGGTTTCACCGCGCCTCGTGGGAGCGGATGGGCAATCCGCTGTTCCTGATCGTGCCCATCGTCACCGTGCTGCTGCCGGTCGGCCTCATCCTGAAGGAGCCCAATCTCGGCACGGCGGTGATCTGCGGCATGGTCGGCATGTCGGTGTTCTTCGCGGCCGGCGTGCGCTGGTGGAAATTCGCCCTGGTGCTGCTGCCGCTGCCGCTGCTCGGCCGCTTCGTCTATGCCCATCTGCACGACTATCAGCGGGCGCGCATCGACACGTTCCTCAACCCGGAAAGCGATCCGCTGGGGGCGGGCTACAACATCATCCAGTCGAAGATCGCCCTCGGCTCCGGCGGCATGTGGGGCAAGGGCTATCTTCAGGGCACGCAGGGACACCTCAATTTCCTGCCGGAGAAGCAGACCGACTTCATCTTCACCATGATGGGCGAGGAGTTCGGCTTCGTCGGCGGCCTCGCGCTGATGGGCCTGCTGATGCTGATCATCCTGGGCGGCATGCTGATCGCGATCCGCTGCCGGCATCAGTTCGGGCGGCTGGTGGCGCTGGGGATCAGCTTCAACTTCTTCATGTACGTGTTCGTGAACATCGCGATGGTGATGGGCGCGATCCCGGTCGGGGGCGTGCCGCTGCCCCTCGTCTCGCATGGCGGGTCGGCGATGATCACCGTCATGGTCGGGTTCGGCATCCTGATGTCCTGCTATGTCCACCGCGACGTGGCGTTCGCCGCCCGCGACGAGGCGTGACGCCGGCCCTGCTGCGCGCCTGGCGCGCGACCGAGTACCGCGTCGCGGGTGCCGGCACGGCGCGGATCGGCGTGCGGCCCGACGCCGCGCTCGCGCGGCTCGG
>NZ_BANB01000250.1 GCF_000964365.1 Acidisphaera rubrifaciens HS-AP3
CCGGCCCCGCCGGCCAGGAAGCCGCCGCCGTTGGCGCCGCTCGCCGTTATTCCCCCGTGGCCCACGGTTGGAACGCCGTCCCCGCCCGCCGCGGCATAACCGTCGGTGCCGGGCTGACCGTCGATGCCGGAGCCGCCGCCACCGCCGCCCGCGACAACCAGCGGCAGATCGCCGGGCGCGACGACGAAACTGCCGCCGCCACCGCCGCCGCCAAGCGTGGCCGTGCTCGCCCCTCCCTCGCCGCCCACGATCACGTCCAGCGTCTCGCCGGCATCGAGGATGAAGGCGCCGGCCGCGACGGCGCCGAGGCCGCCCGACGCGATCGGATAGGTGGCCGCGCCGCCGCCCTGCGCCCCGGCGGCGACGATTTCATACACGCCCGTCGCCGGGACGGTGTAGGTGGCCGGGACGCCGCTATAGCCGATTATGATCGGGGCAGCCGTCGTTCCGGACATCGTCGCACCCTCCGCCTCGCCTCAGCGAAGCCGAGCCTGCCACCATCGGTCAGGGCGTGCAGTTAACGGGACGGGGCCCGCGGGGTGAGCGCGCCGTCATTTCATGCGGCGTCGCGCTATTTCGGCGACCGCGTCGTGACCAGATCGGCCATCGCCGCGTGGCCCTCGGCGCGCAGCCCGTCGGCGACGCCCGCGCGGTCGGCGGCGTCGCGGTTCTGGCTGACCTTCCACTTGCCTTCCATGCGGACGACCGGGATCTCCACGCCGGTGATGGCGCGGAGCTGACCGGCGACGAAATCCGCCGGCGCGTCGTCGACCGCCCAGGGCGCCGGCCGCGCGGCCTCGCGCGCATCGGTCAGGGCGCCCACCTGCGCATGCAGCCACGCGGCATCCGGCACCACGCGCGGCGGGCCCCAGGCATGCACGGTGACGTAGTTCCACGTCGGCACGACGCGGCCATGCGCCCGTTTCGACGGATACCAGCCGGGCGAGACGTAGTCCTGCGGCCCCTGGAACACGACGAGGCAGTCGGCCGTCGCCGCGAGTTCCGCCACCTGTGGATTCGCGCGCGCGAGATGGCAGCGGAGCGTGCCGTAGGCGCCCGCCGCCCGGTCGATCAGGAAGGGCACCGGGCTCGCCATCAGCCCCGCCGGCCCCGCGGTGATCAGCAGCCCCAGCGGATGCGCCTCGATCAGCGCCTGCATCACCTCCGGCCGGTCCTCACGGAAGGCGGGCGGGCGATACACGGCGTCAGAATCCGAACATGTGGTCGAGCGAGAAGCCGCCCCGCGCGTCCATCAGCCCGTGATAGCCGAACAGCCGGCAGGTGGTGTCGCGCACGATCACGTAGCCCCGCCGCCCGGCGCGGCGCAGCGCCGCCTCGCCGAACACGGCATGGGGCCAGACCATGGCCGAGCCCTGGCACGCGATGCGCAGCCGCTCCTCGGCCAGCACGGCGCCCGTCTCGTCATGCAGCAGCAGCGTGGTGTCCGATTGCGGGTGCCACGGCGCGGAGGCGGCATAGATCAGGCAGGCGAAACTGTGCCGCGCGCCGTCGCCGAGCTTGAGGAACAGGCGCGTCGACAGCCCGGGCGGCGGGCCGGAGTAGGATTGCGGCTCGTCGCGCCACGTCATCGCGGTGTTGAACACGTGCGCGCCGAAACTCGTCTCCGCGGCGTGGCCGGACTCGCGGTCCTCGTAGCGCATCAGCGCGTGCATCCAGCCGTCCGCCCCGCCGCCGTCGCGGAAGTCGTAGACGAGTTCGGCATGCCCCTCCGCGACGTCCTCGACCTCGAGCGCGAGATCGTGGGCGCGCGGCAGCCGGCCGAGGAAGCGCGAGGCGTGGCGCGTGCCGGCGGCGTCGAACACGTCGAGGCGCAGCGGCAGGTCGGCCTGTGTCTCGGCCATCGGCGTCGGCTGCACGATGCTGCGGAACCGGTCGCGCGGCAGCACCGGAAAAGGCAGGATGAAGCCGCGCCCGAGGCTGTCGGGCAGCGCCGCGACCGCCGGATCGGGGCGCAGGTCGGCGCGTTCGACGTTGACATGCGCGATGCGTGTGCGGCCGTCGCGCACCACCTCGTAGCGCGGGCGCACGACGTGACGCCCGGTGCGCACCTCCACCTGCGCCGGCCAGCGCAGGCCGGGCAGCAGGTCGGCGACGTCGAGGGCGACGGTCGCGAACGGCCCGACGGGCGCGCCGTGGGCGACCGGCGCCTCCGCCCCCATGCGGTCGAGCGCGATGGCGCCGGCCGGGATCGGCGTCGCGTGGCTGTTCTGTATCCACAGCAGCACCCGCTCGTCGGCGCGCGGGGCCGGCAGACCGGCATAGCGGTCGGACGGCCAGGCATTGGCGTCGTGCGTGCAGGACAGGCTCGCGCCGTTGCCGGTCGCATAGGTATCGAGCGCGTATTTGATCACGTCGTGGCCGGCCGCGCCGACCGCGTGCAGGAACACCTGTCCGGTGAACGGGCCGAGGCCGAAGCGGGCGCGAACCTCGGCGCTGTCCAGCGCGTAGCCGGACGGCCCGTCGGCCAGCGCCTCCTCCCATTCAGCGAGCACGGCGCCCGCCGCGTCGAACAGCCGCAACCACAGCCGCACCGGCCCCGCGCCGTAGCCCGCCCAGTAATTGGCGGTCACGAGGCGCGTGGAGAGCCCGCCCTCGTCGCGGAAGAAGACGAAGTTGGTGGCGAAGTTCAGCCGGTCGAGATAGCGGCGCGGGTTGGTCAGCAGCCGGTCGGGAATGCGCGCGGCATCGAGGCTGAGGATCTCCGTCCCCGCGCGGGCGAGGGTGCGGGCGCGGGCCACGGCGCGGTCGGCGTCGAAGGCGGCGACCAGCACCGTCGCGACATCGTGCGATCCAAGCTCCGTCACCGGCCGTGCCGGGTGGCCGGCGCGCGTCGCGCCCACCGCCTCCGTCGCGTGGACGAACACGGCGTCCGGCGCCGGGGCGTCCGGGTAGAGCGCGAGCAGCGCGTCGATGATGCCGTCCGCGTCATAGACGGCATAGCGCCCGGCCGCGCGCAGGCGGGCGAACAGGCCGCCCAGCGCCTCGGCCGCGAGCGGGTGCGCCAGCGCCTTGTAGAGAACATTGCCGCCCGCGCGCGCGTCGAACGTCTGGATATTCAGCATGACCCGTCCTTACTCCCGCGCGCCGTCCAACCCAAGACGCAGGCGGAGGGCCGCCGCCGCCTCCGGCGTGTCGTCGAGGGGCGCGGCCGACCAGAGATCCAGCCGCCCGGCCCAGGGCCGCACCCGGCCGTCGGCGATCAGCCCGTCGAGAAAGGCCGCGTGCCGCCGCCCGCGCCCCGGCAGACGCACGGCGAACACCGGGGCGGCGGTCGCCACCGCCTCGGACAGCATCGACACGCTGTCCTGCGTCACCAGGATCGCGTCGGCCAGCGCCAGGAGCCCGAAATACGGGTTGTCGCCCGCGCCGTCCCACACCCACCCGCCGGCCGGCACCACCGCCGCGGCCAGCGCCGCGACCGCCGCCGGATCGGTGCGGCGCGAGGGGGTGACGGCGACGCCCGCGCCCTCCGCCCGCATCATCGCGGCGAGGTTGGCCGCCAGCGCC
>NZ_BANB01000249.1 GCF_000964365.1 Acidisphaera rubrifaciens HS-AP3
CACGGCGGCGGCGGGCAGCGGGCGGGAGTGGTTCTGCTGGCGTCTGGCGCTGGCGTCGCTCTGCCTGGAGACCGGCGCCGCACCGCTGGCGCTGGCGCTGGCGCAAGAGCTCGACGACATCGCGCGCGCGCGGCGGCTGGCCGACTGGGAGCCAGCGCTGGCGGCGCAGGCCGGCCTGTTGCTGCACCGATGCCTTGGATCGCCCGACGCGCAGACCCTGTTCACCGAGGACGCGCGCGGCCGCGCGCTCGCCGCCGCCTTCATGACGCTGGCGCGCAGCGACCCGGCGGCTGCATGGCGACTGGGCAGTAAACCCGTCGGTTAGGTAGTGCCTTGAGGCTAAAACTGCGGCTAATCTCGCACTTACGCAACATACGCCTCCAGTGAACGGTAACGGGGAACATCCAGAATGGCTCAGGACTCGTCCATTGCGCCCAAGGAGCGGGTCAATATCCGCTACAAGCCCGCGACCGGTGACGCGCGCGAGGAAATCGAACTGCCGCACAAGCTCCTGGTGATCGGCGATTTCACGCTGCGTCAGGACGACACGCCCGTCGAGGAGCGCAAGCGGGTCAGCATCAACAAGGACAATTTCGACGAGGTGATGCGCAGCCAGCAGATCGCGCTCGACGTCAAGGTGCCCAACAAGCTGAGCGAGGAGGCCGATCCGGGCGAGATGGCCCTGCATCTGCAGGTCAATACGCTCAAGGATCTGGAGCCCGAAAGCGTGGCGACCCAGATCCCGGAGGTCAAGCAATTGCTGGAGCTGCGCGCGGCGCTGACGGCGCTCAAAGGGCCGCTCGGCAACATCCCCGGCTTCCGCAAGACGATCGAGCGCATCCTGAGCGATGCCGCGCTGCGCGAGAAGCTGATGTCCGAGATCAACGCCACGCCGCAGTCCTGACGGCAGCGGAGCAGGAGCGACACGATGTCCGAGACGACCGGCAGCCCGTCCGCCGCCACCACGACCACCGAGGAAGCCTCCCTTCTCGATCAGGTGCTCGCCGAGACCAGGCTGACACCGGTCGACGAGGGGTATGAGGACGCACGGCGGGGCGTCGCCGCCTTCCTCGCCGAAATCGTCAAGCCCGACCACAGCGGGGAGCGCGTGCAGGGCGCGGCGGTGGATCAGATGATCGCCGCGATCGACGCCAAGGTCAGCGACCAGCTCAACGCGGTGATGCACAGCGAGACGTTCCAGACACTGGAGTCCGCGTGGCGCGGGCTGAAGTTCCTGGTCGATCGCACCGATTTCCGCCAGAACATCAAGATCGAGATGCTCAACGTCTCGAAGTCCGATCTGCTAAGCGATTTCGAGGATGCGCCGGAGGTCGTGCGTTCGGGTCTCTACAAACATGTGTATGTTGACGAGTTCGGCCAGTTCGGCGGCCAGCCCTTCGCGGCTGTGATCGCCAACTATCAGTTCACGCCGGGCCCGCAAGACGTGAAGCTGATGCAGTATTCGGCGGCGGTCGGCGCGATGGCGCATGCGCCGGTGGTGGCATCGCCGTCGCCGCAGTTCTTCGGCGTGGACAAGTTCGAGGATCTGCCGAACCTCAAGGATCTCTCGTCGATCTTCGAGGGACCGAAATATGCCAAGTGGAACTCCTTCCGCGAAAGCGAGGACAGCCGCTATTTCGCCCTGACGCTGCCGCGCTTCCTCGCCCGCCTGCCGTACGGAAAGGACACGGTCCCCGTCGCCTCGTTCGACTTCGAGGAGAAGATGGACGGCAAGACCGAGAACTACCTGTGGGCGAACGCCTCCTTCGCCTTCGCGACGCGGCTGAACGAAAGCTTCGCCAAATATCGCTGGACGCCGAACATCATCGGGCCGCAGAGCGGCGGCGCTGTCGAGGACCTGCCGCTGCACGTCTTCGAGTCGATGGGACAGACGCAGACCAAGATCCCGACCGAGACGCTGATATCCGACCGGCGCGAGTTCGAGCTGGCGGAGCAGGGCTTCATCGCGCTGACCATGCGCAAGGGCAGCGACAACGCCGCGTTCTTCTCCGCCAACTCGACGCAGAAGCCCAAGTTCTTCGGCAACACGACCGAAGGCAAGACGGCGGAGCTGAACTACAAGCTCGGCACGCAGCTGCCGTACATGTTCGTGATCAACCGCCTCGCCCATTACATCAAGGTACTGCAGCGCGAGAACATCGGCAGCTGGAAGAGCGCCGGTGAATTGCAGACGGAACTCGGCGCCTGGCTCAAGCAGTACGTGTCCGACCAGGATAATCCGTCCGCCGAGGTCCGCAGTCGCCGGCCGCTGCGCAAGGCCTCGATCGAGGTGTCGGATGTCGAGGGCGAGCCCGGCTGGTACAGGGTCTCGATGATGGTGCAGCCGCACTTCAAGTATATGGGCGCGGATTTCACCCTCTCGCTGGTCGGCAAGCTCGACAAGGCCTGATCCACCGGCCGCGACGGAACCGGCCGGCATGGAGAGTGACTGCCACGACGATGCCCACGCGCATGCGGTCGAGCTCTTCGCCATGGTCAGCGCCATGGCGGCGGAGCGCGACCGCAAGCGGCTCGCCGCCACCTGCCTCGATACCGCCTGCCGCATCAGCGGCGCGAAGCGCGGCACGCTGTGGGCGCTCGACGCGACCGGCAAGAACCTGGTCGCGGTCGCCGTGCATCCCGATCGCGGCACCGCGACCGGCGACACCGTCGCGCTCTATCCCGGCGGACAGCCGGACATGCGCGATCCGCGCTGCTGGACGGCTTTTACCGGCCGCGCGGCGATCATCGAGGATGTCGCGCGCATGCACGGCTTCGGCCGCGACGCGCTGCTGCGGCGGGACCATGCCCATGGCTGGCGCACGCGCGGGCTGATCGCCTGCCCGCTGCGCGGCAACGACGACGTGACGGTGGGTGTGCTGGAAGTCGCCGACCTCGACGACGCGCGCGGCCACCCGCTCGATCTCGCCGCGCTGCAGGCACTGGAGCGGCTGATCGGCGCCTTTGCGTATCAGGCGGCCATCGCCATCGCGACCAGCGCGCTGATCGCCCGCAATCAGGCGCTGGTCGAGGAGCTGGAGGCGCTCAACGAACGGCTGCGGCGGGAGAACACGCGCCTCAAGCAGCAGACCGTCAGCGTCGCCTCGCGCGCCGAGGGACTGATCACCGCGAGCCCGGCGATGGAACGGGTGCTCGACCTGATCGGCAAGGTCGCGGACAGCGCGGTGCCGGTCCTCGTGCTCGGCGAGACGGGGACGGGCAAGGAAGTCGTCTCCCGCCTCGTGCATGCCGCGAGTCCGCGCCGCGATCACCCCTTCGTCGCGCAGAACTGTGCCGCCCTGCCCGCCGACCTGCTTGAGAGCGAGCTGTTCGGCCATCGCAAGGGGGCGTTCACCGGGGCGCTCGCGGACAAAAAGGGACTGTTCGAGGTCGCCGACGGCGGCACGCTGTTCCTCGACGAAATCGGCGACATGCCGCTGGCGCTGCAGGCCAAGCTCCTGCGCGTGTTGCAGGACGGCGAGGTGCGTCCGCTCGGCGCCACGGAGGCGCGGCGCTGCGACGTGCGCATCGTCGCCGCGACCCATGTCGATCTGCGCGGCCGCGTGGCGGAAGGTCGGTTCCGCGAGGATCTGTTCTACCGCATCTCGGTCTTTCCGATCCTGCTGCCGCCGCTGCGCGACCGCGGCGACGTGCCGGTGCTGGCGCGCCACTTCCTCGAACGCGCCGCCGAGCGGCATCAAAAGAGCGTCGCCGGTATCTCTGATGCGGCGCTGGCTGTGCTTCAGCGTCACAGCTTTCCCGGCAACGTGCGGGAATTGATGAACGTCATCGAGCGCGCGGTGATCCTCTGCCGCCCGGGCGGCATGATCGAGCCGGACAACCTGCCCCCCGATCTGACCGGGACCGCCGGCCCGGTGCGGATCGCGGCGCCGCAGACGGTGGCGGTCGAGGGTGACGACGCCCCCGCCCTGCGCCAGACGGTGCGGCGCTACGAGGCGGAGCGGATCGCGCAGGCGCTCGCGGCCAACGGCGGCAACCGCACGCGCGCGGCGGAGATGCTCGGCATGTCGCGACGGAGCCTGCAGGAAAAGATCGCGCGCTATGGCCTGGGACGCACCGGGCCGGCCGGCGAGCCGGGCAGCGTCGCCGGCGGCTGAGCGCCGGCATAGTCGGGACCCGCAAAGGCAGGACCGGCATAGATCGGGCTGCCGTAGACCGCGAGCACCCGGCTGACATAGGCGCGCGTCTCCTCGATCGCCGGCACGCAGCGACACTCGTCGACCGGCCCGCTGCCGGCATTGTAGGCCGCGAGCGCGAGCGCGAGATCGCCGTGATAGCGGTCGAGCAACGCCGCCAGATACGTCGTCCCACCACGCAGATTCTCCCGCAGATCGAACCGGTCGAGCACGCCGAGACGCGCCGCCGTCGCGGGCATGAGCTGCATCAGCCCGGCTGCCCCGCGGATCGAGACGGCATCGGGATGAAAGCCGGATTCGACCTGGATCACCGCCTTGACGAGTGCGACGTCGAGGCCGGCGGCCCCGGCCGCGCCGGCGATCAGGGCGGGCAGCGCCGCCATCGTCGCGGGCAGGACGGAAGTGGGATCGGACGGGCAGCGCGGCGGCAGACCGTGCCATGGCGCATGCGCCGCCTGCCGCTGTGACAGCCGCAGCCAAGCCTTCGCCAGCAGCGGATCATAGCCCTCGCCGTCGGGATCGAGCAGCCAGGCGGCCAGATGCGTGGCCGCCCGCTCGTTGCCGAGCAGCGTCGCCCGGCACAGCAGCGACAGCGCCCGTCGCGGATCGGCCGGCACGCCGTCGCCGATCTCCAGCCGCACCGCCTCCTGCAGCAGCGCCGCCCCGGGGGGCGCCGTGGCCGCGGGGGGCGCACGGTGCACCGGCGCCGCCGGGGCGACACAAGCGAACAGGGCCGCCCCGGCCAGCATCACCGCCCCGATCATATGCCGCAGACGCCGCACCTTTGCCGTCCTCCGTTCGGCCGCCGCCGCCGATGCTCCGATCCGGCGCGGGCGCGCACAACAACAAAAACGCCGGCCGCCCAAAGGAAGCGGCCGGCGCCCTGAGTTATTGCCTCGACGCTACTTCTTCGGCGAGCGCCAGTCGTCGGAGCCGGAGGTGCCGCCGACGGTGTGCGTCACTTCCAGCATGCGGTAGGTGAACTGCAGCTCCTCCATGTCGCGATACGGCGCGTTGGCGGGGTCGAGCGCCACCGGCGTGTAGGCCTTGTGCTCGACCAGGATCGCGTCGGTGAACTTCACCGTGAAGTACTTCTCCTGCTTGCCGGCGGTCGACGTGCGGAAATACGTCGCCTCGATCTGCAGCACCTCGCCCGAGGCGATCGCCTGCATCAGCATGGGCGAGGCCTTATCGAAATACTTGATCATCGTGGCCGGCATGTGCACGCGCTGGCCGGTGACCTGACCGCTCTGCGGGTCGCGCGGCAGGGTGATGTGATAGGAGACGCTTTGGCAGAACAGCTCGTCCTCGTGCCCCTCCTGATAGATGTTGCCGACGCTGTCGCCCGTGAACGCGCCCTTGCTGATGTTCCCCTGGGTCGCCCCGGTAACCTTCACGTAGATCGGCTGTGCCATTGTATCTCTCCCTGAGTGGTGACGGCGATGCGGCATCCGCATCCGGACGCGACCAGTAGGGGCAAGGGGCGTGCCAGCCGTGCCAGCAACCATGAACTGTGTTGAATCAACATCTTACCGGTGCGGCCCGGTGTGCACGCTCCCGCCCATCCCACGGCCCGTGCGCGGATTTCCGCGCACCGGTGTGAAGCCTCCCGCGCACCCGCGCCGCCGCTTGGCGCGATCGCAGCGGCGGCCCTAGGATGGGATCATGTTCGACCGACGCCTGTTGGAGCGCGTGCGATCCGGGCGGGCCGAGGCGCGCACGACGATCGACACATCCGTGCTGATGGATGACGTGCTCCGCCACCTGCGCGAGCTGTTCAACGTCCGCCGCGGCAGCGTGCCGATACGGCCCGACTACGGCATGCCGGACATCAACGACCTGATCCATCTAATGCCGGATGCCATCGACATCCTCGGCACCGAACTGCGCCGGCAGATCATCGCCTTCGAGCCTCGGCTGCGCGACGTCACCGTGCGGCACGTCCCGTCGGAGGACCGGCCGGACAGCCTCACCTACGCGATCTCCGCGGCGCTCGACGTGGACGGCCGGCGCGAGCGGATGGCGGTGGAGACGCAGATCGGCGACAACGGCCGCGTCCGGCTGGGCGACTGAGCAGTGAAGCAGCCCGGCTTCCGCCGCTATTACGAGGACGAGCTCGCCTATCTGCGCGAACTCGGCGACGCGTTCAGCCGGGCCAATCCGCACATCGCCGGTATGCTGTCGCAGCGCGCGACCGACCCGGACGTCGAGCGTCTGCTGGAGGGTTTCGCGTTCCTCACCGGCAAGCTACGCCAGCGCCTGGACGAGGAACTGCCGGAACTGTCGCACGGGCTGCTGGCCTTGCTGTGGCCGCACTACCTGCGGCCGCTGCCGGCCATGTCGATCGTCGAATTCGCGCCCGACCCGTCCGGGCTGCCGCTGACCCTGCCGTCCGGCACCGCCGTCGCGGCACAGCCGATCGAGGGGATATCCTGCCAGTTCCGCATCTGCGGCGCGCTCAATGTCGTGCCGGTCACGCTGGGCGCGGCGACGCTGGAGGACCGGCCGAACGGTGCGGTGCTCACCCTGACGCTGAACGCCGCCGCGAACACGGACGCCGCGGCGGCGGTCGCCGGCGGCCTTCGGCTTTATCTTCATGGCGAGCGCGACGCGCGGATCAGCCCGGTACTGCTGCGCGCCCTGTTGGGCGACATGACGGCGCTGCGCGTCAGCGACGGGCAGCACGGCGTGGCCCTGCCCCCACGGGTGCGGCAGGTCGGTTTCGTCGATGACGAGGCGCTGCTGCCCTGGCCGGAGAACAGCGCGCCCGGGTACCGGCTGCTGCAGGAATACCTGGCTTTCCCCGAACGCTTCCTGTTCGTCGACCTGCCGCCGCTGCCCGCGTCGCACGGATTGTCGGGCGCCGTCCTGACCTACACCGCCACCCTCGCGCGGCCTGCGGGGCTGCCGGCGCCGATCGGGCCGCAGCATATCCGGCTGAACTGCGCGCCGGTCATCAATCTGTTCGACGCGGAGGCGGACCCGATCCGGCCGGAGCGCGGGCGCATCGAATACCGGGTGCGGCCGCCGACGCAGCGCGATGCACATGCGCGCGTCTATGCCGTCCGCCGGGTGCGCGGTTTCGTGCAGGGACAGCCGGCGCCGGTCGTCTTCGACGCCTTCGAGACGTTCCGCCACGCGATGCCGGGCGGCACCGGCCATTTCTTCCGCACCCATCTGCGCCCGGCGACGGTCGGGCGCGGTGCCGACGTGTGGCTCAGCTTCGTGGACGGCGCCGACGGCGCGCTGGTGCCGGGCGCCGACATGGTGACGGCCGACATCACCTGCACCAACGGGCAGCTGGCGGAGCTGGTGCCGATCGGCGGTATCGACCAGCACGCGGCCGGCAGTCTGGCGACCGGGCGGTTCCGCAACATCACGCCGGTCCTGCCGGAAGTGCCGCCGCCCTTTGGCAGCGACGCGCTGTGGCGGCTGGTCTCCGGCCTCGCGCGCAGCCTGCGGCCGCTCGATGACGTCGCGATGCTGCGCCAGCTGATCGCGTCGTATGATTTCCGCGCGGTGCAGGACGATCAGGCGCGGCGGCGGCTGGAGCTGCTGCTCGGCGGCCTGCGCGACGTGGCGACGGAGGGGTTCGACACCATGGTCCGCGGCATTCCGGTGCGCGGGCGCGAGGTGCGGCTGACCGTTGATCGCGGCGGCTTCATGGGGCTCGGCGACGTGTTCCTGTTCGCGACGGTGTTCGACGCCTTCCTCGGCGTCTATGGCGGCCTGAACAGCGCGTGGCGGCTGCGCGTGCTGGAGGCGCAGACCAACACCGAATTCGCCTTCCCGACCCGGCTCGGGCGGACACAGGCGCTGTGAACGACGCCGAGACGGCGCCGGCCGGCGGTCTCGACGCGGCGGCGCGCGCGGCGGTGCGCGCCCTGGTCGAGCGGCTGGCGCCGGATATCGGCGCGCTGACCTTCCCGGAGCTGATGCGCCTGCTGACGGAGGCCGCGGGCCTTGCGGCGAGTGCACCGGCCGGGCGC
>NZ_BANB01000248.1 GCF_000964365.1 Acidisphaera rubrifaciens HS-AP3
CTGCGCCAGGCAGCCATCCGAACCGCCCGTGACGAAGCCGCCGAGCCCGTCCGACGCGAGCGCGCGGCAGGCGCCGCGATGGACGGCGATGCGCGAGACCGCGGGACTCGTCACCTGCGGCGGCACGACCTCGATGCCGCCGCCGATGCGCGGCTTCACGCTCGGACCGCCGTCCCAGGTCGCCCGCGCCATCACCAGCGCGCCGTCGCCGAGACCGAATCCCGCGAGCCGCCCGTCCGCGTTCCACGCCGCCCCGACAACCGGCGTCCCGAAGCCCCAGCGGGCGCCGAGCAGCTCGACCAAAGGGGGATGCAGGTTCATCCCCGCCTCACCGCGGCGCGTCGCTTCTCATGGTATCAGGACCGCGCGGCCCTTGATCTTGCCGTGATGCAGGTCGTGCAGCGCCTGGTTCGCATCACGCAGCCGGTATTCGCGCGTCGCCAGATGCACCAGACCCCGATCAGCGAGCGCCATCAGCTCCACAAGCTCGGGATAGGTGCCCACGAGATTGCCGACGATGGTCTTTTCGGTCGTGATCATGTCGATCGTCGGCAGGTCGATCTTCCCGCCGTAGCCGACGATGTAATACGCCCCGGCGTTGCGCGTCATGGCGATGCCGATCCGGATGGAATCGCCCTCGCCCACGAAGTCGATCACCGCCTCGGCGCCATGGCCGCCGGTCAGGTCGAGCACCGCCTGCAGCTCGTTGCCGTCCGCCTGCACGACGTGATGCGCGCCGCACTCCTTCGCGAGCTGAAGTGCCGTCGGGGAGCGGTCGACCACGATGATCTCGGCCGCGCACAGCGCCTTCAGCACCTGGATGCCGATATGGCCGAGGCCGCCGGCGCCGATGCATACGGCGTATTCGCCCGGCAGCAGGTGGCGGGAGGCCTTTTTCGCGGCGCGATAGGCGGTCAGGCCGGCATCGGTGTAGGGCGCGACGTCCTTGGGCGCGAGCGTCTTGGGCAGGCGGATCAGCGCCCGCTCGCCGGTCAGGAGATACTCCGCGTAGCCGCCGTCGGCGTTGATGCCGGGAAACGAACTTTCCGTTGCGTGCATGTCGTTGCCGCGACGGCAGGCGAGGCAATGGCCGCTTGTCACGAGCGGGTGACAGATGACGGGATCGCCGACCTTGACACTCGTGACGCCCTTGCCGACCGCCTCGACCCAGCCGGCATTCTCATGACCCATGATATAAGGCAGCTTGACGTCGACCTTGCTGCGCCAGATGCCTTCGATGATATGCAGGTCGGTGCGGCACACCCCGGCGCCCCCGATACGCACGACGACGTCGTTCGGGCGCTCGATCTTCGGGTCGGGCACATCCTCGTAGCGGACGAACTCGGGCTTTTCGAGTTTCTCGTCGAAGCTATGCAGGACGGCTGCTTTCATGGTGTCTCCTCCGCCCGGTCTTACGTGCCGGCGGACAGACAACAGCAACGGGCGTGCCGTACTGATTAGCCGTTGATGTCATTCGTATTGTTGCGATGCAGCGAGTTTTGCCGCGTTTGCACACGGTACGACTGTGTACCGCCACGATGTTGTGAAACAGAACACGTGGCAGCATCTTTTCCGGCCGAGTGCTGCTGCCTATGCTATGCTTGGATACAGGATGCGACCAGCGACGCACGCTGGCGGGTGACGCAAGTCAGGTGACAACAAGGTCACGGGGGGTCGTACGATGAGGATATCGGTCGAGGAGCGTCTGGCGCGCGCGCGCACCCTTCTGGGAGACGACGGCATCGCCTCGGCCGATCTGATCGACGACGAAATCGCCGCCAGCTGGACCCGTTGCCTGCAGGCCGGGCTGGACCCGGAACGGCCGCCGCCGATGCAGGTCCTGGAGTCCGCCGCCCTGCGCGCGGCGCGCGATCAGCACGAACTCGTCAGCCGCCTCGCCCTCGCGGAGATGCGGAGCCTGTATCATCAGATCGCCGGGACGAACTATCTGATCGCCTTCGCCGCACCCGACGGCATGCTGCTGGAGACGCTGTCCGATCCGACCTTCCTGCCGATGGCGCAGCGCAGCGGGATCTGCCCCGGCGGCATGTGGGGCGAGGGGGCGCGCGGCACCAATGCGCTCGGGACGGTCGCGAAAATCGGGCGACCGCTGACCGTGCATGGCGGCGAGCATTTCTTCGCGCAGTTCGGCGGACTCACCTGCACCGCGACGCCGGTGTTCGGCCCCGATGCGCAGCTGATCGGCGTGCTCGACGCCTCGTCGGACTGCCGGTCGCGCCAGCAACACACGCGCGCGATCGTCTCGATGGCGGCAACCCATATCGAGAACGGACTGTTCCGCGAATATCACCGCAGCAACGTCGTGCTGACGTTCCACAGCCGGGCCGAATACCTGCACACCACCAGCGCCGGGCTGATCGCCTTCGACGCCGAGGGCCGCGTGCTCGGCACCAACGCACAGGCGCGCTTCCTGCTGCAAGGGCTGCCCCTGATGCCCGGCCGCCGCTTCGGCGAGCTGTTCCGCATCAGTTTCGAGGCGTTGATCGGCCGCGCGCGACGACAGGACCGGCTGCTGCTGAACGACGTGGTCGGCAGCGCCTTCGTCGCCTCGGCAGAGAACCTGCCGGCGATCCCGGTGGTGGCGGCGGCGCCCGTACCGCGCCCGCCGCTGCGCTTCGTGGCCGGCGACCCGGTCGTGGCGGCAAGCGTCCGCCGGACGGAACAGGCGGCGGCACGGCGTCTGCCGATCCTGATCCGTGGCGAGACCGGCACAGGCAAGGAACAGCTTGCCCGCCACGCGCACGAGGCGAGCGGCCGGCGCGGCGCCTTCGTACCCGTCAACTGCGCCGCCCTGCCGCGCAGCCTGACCGAGAGCGAGCTGTTCGGCTACGCGGACGGCGCCTTCACCGGCGCCCGCCGGCGCGGCGCGAAAGGGCTGGTCGAGGAGGCGGACGGGGGCACGCTGTTTCTCGACGAAATCGGCGACATGCCGCTCGACACCCAGGCGGTGCTGCTGCGCCTGCTCGATGACTGGGTGGTGCGCCCGCTCGGCGCGGGGCGGGGCCGGCGGGTCGACATCCTGATGGTCGCCGCCACCAACGCCGACCTGGAAGCCCGCATCGCCGACGGGCGTTTCCGGTCCGATCTGTTCTTCCGCCTCGGCACGATCGAGGTGCGCCTGCCGCCGCTGACGGAGCG
>NZ_BANB01000247.1 GCF_000964365.1 Acidisphaera rubrifaciens HS-AP3
GATCGACGCGCTGAGCCGGCCCTATGAGCATGACGGGCGGGTGATCGAGGTCGGTGCCTCGGTCGGCATTGCGCTGCATCCCGCCGACGGCGACGGGCCGGAGGCGCTGCTGCATGCCGCCGACACCGCCCTCTATCGCGTCAAGCAGGAGGATCGCGGGTCGTTCCGCTTCTTCGAGGCGGCGATGGACCGGCAGATGCAGGCGCGCCGGCAGCTGGAGGGTGATTTGCGCCGCGCCCTGGCGCTGGGCGAGCTGCGCATCCATTACCAGCCGCTGGTCAATTGCGGCTCCGGCGAGGTGGACGGGTTCGAGGCGCTGCTGCGCTGGCAGCATCCGACGCGCGGGCTGATCGCGCCGGCCGAGTTCATTCCGCTGGCCGAGGAAACCGGCCTGATCGTCGAGATCGGGCAATGGGTGCTGGCCACCGCCTGCCGCGCGGCGGCGACCTGGGGCGGGCGGCGGTGGGTGGCGGTGAACGTCTCGCCGGTGCAGGTGCGGCGCTGCGACCTGCCGGCCATGGTCGCGCAGATCCTGGCCGAGACCGGGCTCGCGCCCGACCGGCTGGAGATCGAGGTGACGGAGGGCGTGATGATGGACGGCGGCGGTCGCGCCGCGGACGCACTGGGCGCGCTGCGCGCCCTCGGCGTGCGCATCGCGCTCGATGATTTCGGCACCGGCTACTCGAGCCTCAGCTATCTGCGCTCGTTTACCTTCGACAAGCTCAAGATCGACAAGTCGTTCATCAGCGGGCTCGGCCAGAGCGAGGACGCGGCGATGATCGTGCGCATGATCATCGGCCTTGCGCATAATCTCGGCCTCTCGATCGTGGCCGAGGGGGTGGAGACGCCGCAGCAGCTGGCGCTTGCCCGCGACTATCGCTGCGATCTCGTGCAGGGCTACCTGCTCGGCCGGCCGGCGCCGCTCGACGCCTTGCCCGACCTGCTCGCCGCCCCGGCCCGGGAGCGCGCCCCCGGCCCATCGGCCACACCCGCGCCGACC
>NZ_BANB01000246.1 GCF_000964365.1 Acidisphaera rubrifaciens HS-AP3
GGCGGCAACGGCGGGTTCGGCAGCTCGTCGACCAAGAACCTGACCAGCTCGTGGACCAACCTGTCCTTCAGCGCCGCCCTCGGCGGCAAGGGCGGGTCGGGTGCCACCGGCGGCACGGTCGATGTCACGCTCTATCCCGACGCCTCGATCAGCACGCTCGGCTCGGGTGCGATGGGCATCTTCGCGCAGAGCGTGGGCGGCGGCGGCGGCGCGTCGCAGGGCAATTCCTTCAGCCTCGGCCTGCCGACCTTCAACGACATCGCGGGCGCGCTGGACGACAGCTACAAGGGGCCGTTCTACGGCGGCACCCGCCCGTCGATCACCATCAATGCCGGCACCGACGGCGGCACCGGCGGCAACGGGCAGGCGGTCAGCGTCACGGTGCAGGGCCACATCACGACCGCCGGACAGGACGCGGCCGGCGTGTTCGCGCAATCGGTGGGCGGTGGCGGCGGCGCGGCGGGCGACGCGGGGTCGGACGGCTCGTCGGACAGCACGCTCGGCAAGATCAAGGCGCCGTTCGACGCGTTCTTCACCTATCTGGGCGAGTTGCGGAAGCAGGCGAGCGAGAACGGCCTCAATACCGGCAGCATCACCAGCGCCTTCGCGTCGCTGTTTCCGGGGCTGAACATCTCGCTCTCGTTCGGCGCGTCCGGCGGGGGCGGCGGCGATGGCGGCGCCGTCGCCCTCAATGTCGAGGGCGGGACCATCGCGACGACCGGCGACTATGCCGAAGGGGCGGTCGCGCAGTCGGTGGGCGGCGGCGGCGGCAAGGGCGGGGCGGCGATCGCCGGCGGCCCGACCGGGCTCGGCAACCTGCTGAACGTCCACCTCAATTTCGCGCTCGGCGGATCGGGCGGCGGAGGAGGGGCCGGCGGCGCGGCCAACGTGGACCTGAGCGAGGCGACGATCAGCACGCAGGGGTTCTGGGCGTTCGGCGTCCTTGGCCAGAGCGTGGGCGGCGGCGGCGGCCTCGCGGGGAGCGACCAGACCTATGCCTCGGGCATCTTCTCGCTCGGCGTGAGCAGCAACGGCGGCGGCGGGGGCGGCGGCAACGGCGGGGCCGTGACCCTGACCGGCAGCAGCCCGTCCACCGTGACCACGGCGGGCGACGGCGCGCACGCAATCTTCCTGCAATCGGTGGGCGGCGGCGGCGGCGTGGTCTCGGCCGGCACGTCGGTCAGCCCCGGCGTGTTCGGCTTCTTCGCCCCGATCACCATCAAGCTCGGCGCCGGGTCGGGGGCGGCGGGCAATGGCGGGACGGTGACGATCGACGACGTGCCGCTGCGGCTGGCGACCAGCGGCGCCGATGCCTACGGCATCCTCGCGCAGAGCATCGGCGGCGGCGGCGGCATCGCCGGCACCAATCCGGGCACGCCGGTCAGCATCACGCCGACCGGCAATACCAATAGCTATACCAATGGCGGGGCGATCAACCTCACGCTCGGCAGCGGCAGCACGATCACGACGACCGGCGACGGGTCGAGCGCGATCGTCGCGCAGTCGATCGGCGGCGGCGGCGGCGTCGGCGGGTATGCGTCCGGCGCCACCACCCTCAGCGGCGCGCCGCCCAACGGCACGCTGCAGGTCACGCACGGCAACGGCGGGGCGGTGACGATCGACACCGGCAACGCCACGATCACCACGACGGGTGCGGCCGCGCACGGCATCTTCGCGCAGTCGATCGGCGCGGGCGGCGGCATCGCGACGAACGGCAATGACGGCGTGGTGCATGCCGGCAGCTTCGGCGCCGCCGGGTCGGCCGGGCTTGGCGGCACCGTCTCGATCACGCAGGCGGGCACGCTGTCGGCGACGGGCACCAATTCGGTCGGCATCTATGCCCAGAGCGTCGGGCAGGCCTCGAACGGCACGTCGAGCAGCGGCGGCGTGCAGGTCACCATCAACGGCCACGTGATGGGCGGCAGCGGCGCGCAGGGCTGGGGCGTCTGGACCGACACCGACTACGTGACCAACAAGGTCACGATCGGGGCCACCGGCACGCTGGGGGCGGCAAACAACAACGCCATCGTCTCCAACGGCTTCGGTGTCACCAACGTGGACAACTACGGCACCGTCACCGGCAACGTCTCGCTGCGCAGCGGCAACTTAACGGTGGGGACCTTCACCAACGAGGCGGGTGCCACGTTCAACGAGGGAACGGTCGGCGGCAATGTCGTCAACAGCGGCACCATCACCATGCTCGACCCGCCGCTGGTGTTCGGCGCGTCCACCGTCAACGGCAGCTTCACGCAGACGCCGTCCGGCACGCTGGTGTTCAACACCGACTTCAACAGCCGCAGCGGCGATACGCTGACGCTCAACGGTCCGGCGAGCCTCGCGGGCCATATCGCGATCATCCCGCAAAGCCTGCTGCCGTATCGCGACATCGGCCTGATTACCCTCAACGGCCCGGTGACGCTGGACGGCATCAGCGTCAATCCGGGCGTGCTGGTGGGGTATGGCCTCGCGCGGACGGGCAACACGCTGTCGGTCAGCGCGACGAGCGCCGATTTCGCGCCGTCGACCTTCGGACTGAACCGCGCGCAACGCGCTGTGGCGGACGGACTGCTGTCGGTGTGGAACGCGGGCGGCAACACCGATTTCGGCACGCTGTTCGCCCATCTGGAGCAGTACGCGGAGCGGGGACCGTCCGTCTACGGCTCGCAGATCGGCGCGCTGTCCCCGGACGGTCTGCTCACGGTCGGCGCCCGCCTGCCGTTCGAGGCGCAGGCGTTCGCCGACACGCTGCTCAACTGCTCCACCCTCGCCGCCGGGCAGATCATCGAGGGCGATCACGGCTGCGCCTGGATGCGCGTCATCGGCGGCGGCACGCAGGGCGGCGGCGGGGGCATCTCCTCCTATGGCATCGACACCGTGGCCTATCAGCTCGGCGGCCGGACCGAGGTGGCGCCGGACTGGTACCTGAACGGCGCGCTCGCCTATCAGATCGGCATGCTGTCCACGAGCGGCGGCGTGCCGGTCAGCGGCAACGGCGATGCCGGCTATGGCGGCCTCGCGATCGAGCGCGAGGCGGGGCCGTGGGACCTGGCGGCCGGCCTGAGCGGCAGCGTCGGGTCGTGGAACCTGTCGCGCCTGATCAGCTTCGACACGATCGAGGGGCTGGCGCGCAGCGCGCCGTCCACCGAGACGCTGGGCGGGCGGCTGGAGGCGGCGTACCGGCTGGATGCCGGCGCGTTCTATGTCCGGCCGGACTTCGCCCTCGACGTGATCTATGCGCGCACGGGTGCCACGTCGGAGACGCTGCCGACCGGCACGCCGACGACGGTCGCGCTGTCCATGGGGGCGGCGGACGAGACGGTGGTGATCGGCACGCCGTCGGTGGAGATCGGGCGCGGGCTCGACGCGCAGACCGGGCTGCCGCTGCGCGTGTTCGCCGACGCGGGGCTGAGCGTGCTGTCGCAGGGCGGCTGGGCCGTCGGCAGCGCGTTCCAGGGCGCGCCGGCGGGGACGGGGCGGTTCACCACCTCCGTCCCGCTCGGCAACGTGGTCGGCCACCTCGCGGCCGGCGGCCAGCTCACCGCCTGGCACGGCATCGACCTGCGGCTGGAATATATCGGCGCTTTCGCCGGGCCGTTCACCAGCAACGGCGGCCTGCTGTCGGTCAGCGCGCAGTTCTGAGCGGCCGCCGCTACCCCGCGCGCGCCGCCGCCAGCCGCGAGTGGCGGCGGCCGTAGGCGAAGAAGATCACGAGGCCGATCGCCAGCCACACCACGAGGCGCACCCACGTCCCGGCGTCGAGCGAGACCATCATCAGCAGGCAGCTCGCGATGCCGAGGATGGGCGTGACCGGCACGCCGGGGGCGAAGAAGTCGCGGCGGGTGTGCGGCTCCTGCCGGCGCAGGACGATCACGCCGGCGCAGACGATGACGAACGCGAGCAAGGTGCCGATCGACGTCATGTGGCCGAGCACGGAGATCGGCACGAAGGCCGCCATCAGCCCGGTGAACAGCATGAAGATCACGTTCGACAGCCACGGCGTCTGCCAGCGCGGATGGATCGTCGCGAACACGCCCGGCAGCAGCCGGTCGCGCGCCATGGCGTAGAACACCCGCGACTGGCCCAGCAGCATCACCAGGATCACCGTCGTATAGCCGCAGATGACGCCGAGCTTGACCGTCGTCTTCAGCCACGGGAACGCCGTCCGCCCGATCGCCGTCGCGACCGGCGCCGCGTCGCCCTTCATGTCGTGGTAGTTGACGACGCCGGTCAGCACGAGGCCGAACAGGACATACAGGACGGTGCAGATCGCGAGGCTGCCGAGGATGCCGATCGGCATGTCACGCTGCGGCGACCGCGCCTCCTGCGCCGCGGTGGAGACGGCGTCGAAGCCGATATAGGCGAAGAAGATCGTCCCCGCCCCGCGCAGGATGCCCGACCAGCCGTATTCGCCGAAATGGCCGGTGTTGGGCGGGATGAACGGGTGCCAGTTGGCGGTGTTGATATAGGCGGCGCCGAAGCCGATCACCGCCAGCACCACCGCGACCTTCACCACCACGATCACGGCGTTGACCCGCGCCGATTCCTGCACCCCCCGCATCAGCAGCGCGGAGATCACCACCACGACCGCGACCGCCGGCAGGTTGACCAGGCCGACCGTGTGCGCCCCGCCCGGCAGGTCCACGCCCTCGAACGGCGAGGCCGTCAGCCGGGGCGGCAGCGACAGGCCGTAATCGCCCAGCAGCGAGCCGACATAGCGCGACCAGCTCACGGCCACCGTGCCGGCGCCGACGGCGTATTCGAGCACGAGGTCCCAGCCGATGATCCAGGCCACCAGCTCGCCCATGGTGGCATAGGCATAGGTATAGGCGCTGCCGGCGACCGGGATCATGCTGGCCAGCTCGCTGTAGCACAGCCCGGCGAAGCCGCAGGCGACGGCGGCGACCAGGAAGGACAGCACGACCGCCGGCCCCGCGTTGTCCGCCGCCGCGATGCCGGTGAGCGAGAACAGCCCCGCCCCGATGATCGCCCCGATCCCGAGCGCGATCAGGTGCCAGGCGCCGAGGACGCGGCGCAGCGTGTGGCCGTCCGGATGATCGGCCGATAGCTGGGCCACCGTCTTGCGGGCGAACAGCGGGGCGGGGGACGTCGTCTCGGACATGCGGGCTCCTTATCGGCCGGCGTCCGCCGCGGCGCCGCGCACAAGCCAGGAAGGCTGGCATAGCGCGGCGCTCATGCTAAGGGTGCGCCAATTCACCCAACGATCCGGACAACCCGAGGAACGAGATGACCAACGGCTTTTTTGCTGCCCCGCTGGCCGAGACCGACCCCGAGCTGGCCGCTGCGCTGAAACATGAGCTTGCCCGTCAGCAGGACGGGATCGAGCTGATCGCCAGCGAGAACATCGTCTCCGCTGCCGTCCTGGAAGCCCAGGGCAGCGTGCTGACGAACAAATACGCCGAGGGCTATCCCGGCCGGCGCTATTACGGCGGATGCCTCTATGTGGACGTGGCCGAGCAGCTGGCGATCGACCGGGCGCGGGCGCTGTTCAACTGCGAATACGCCAACGTGCAGCCCCATTCGGGCGCGCAGGCCAACGGCGCGGTGTTCCTGGCGCTGATCAAGCCGGGCGACACCATCCTCGGCATGAGCCTCGCCGCGGGCGGGCACCTGACGCACGGCGCCGCGCCCAACCTGTCGGGCAAGTGGTTCCATGCCGTGCAGTACGGCGTGCGGCGCGAGGACGGGCTGCTCGACTACGAGGAGCTGGAGCGGCTGGCGCGGGCCGAGAAGCCGAAGATGATCATCGCCGGCGGCAGCGCCTATCCGCGCGTGATCGACTTCGCCCGCATCCGCCGGGTGGCCGACGAGGTGGGCGCCTATTTCCTGGTGGACATGGCGCATTTCGCGGGCCTGGTCGCCGCCGGCCTGTATCCGAGCCCGCTGCCGCACGCCCATGTCGTCACCACGACGACCCACAAGACGCTGCGCGGCCCGCGCGGCGGCATGATCCTGTCCAACGACCCGGAGCTGGGCAAGAAGTTCAACAGCGCGGTGTTCCCCGGCCTGCAGGGCGGCCCGCTGATGCACGTCATCGCCGGCAAGGCGGCCGCCTTCGGCGAGGCGCTGAAGCCGGAGTTCCGCACCTATTCGCGCGCCGTCGTGGACAACGCCCGGGTGCTGGCCGAGACGCTGATGGAACAGGGTCTCGACATCGTCACGGGCGGCACCGACAGCCATCTCCTGCTGGTAGACCTGCGGCCGAAGCGGGCGACCGGCAAGGCGGTGGAGGCGAGCCTGGAGCGCGCGCACATCACCGCCAACAAGAACGCCATCCCGTTCGACCCAGAAAAGCCGGCGATCACCTCGGGCATCCGCCTCGGCTCGCCGGCGGCGACGACGCGCGGCTTCGGCACCGCCGAGTTCCGCGAGGTCGGCATGATGATCGCCGAGGTGGTGGACGGGCTGGCGAAGTCCAACGACGGCACCAACGAGGCGGTGGAGGCGGCGGTCGGCGCGCGGGTCAAGGCGCTGTGCGCCCGCTTCCCGATCTACGCCGCGCGCTGAACCGCCGGTCCGATGCGCTGCCCGTTCTGCGGCCATGACGACACGCAGGTAAAGGACAGCCGGCCGACCGAGGACGCACTTGCGATCCGCCGTCGCCGGTTCTGCCAGAACTGCGGGCAGCGCTTCACCACCATCGAGCGCGTGCAGCTGCGCGAGCTGGTGGTGGTGAAGTCGGACAACCGGCGGGTGCCGTTCGACCGCGACAAGCTCGCCCGCTCCATCCGCATCGCGCTGCGCAAGCGCCCGGTGCAGGAGGAGCGGGTGGAGCGCATCGTCAACGGCATCGTCCGCCAGCTCGAGGCCTCGGGCGAGAACGACATCTCCAGCAAGCAGATCGGCGAGCTGGTGATGGAGACGCTGAAGGAGGTGGATCAGGTCGCCTATGTCCGCTTCGCCAGCGTCTATCGCAACTTCCGCGAGGCGAAG
>NZ_BANB01000245.1 GCF_000964365.1 Acidisphaera rubrifaciens HS-AP3
CCGACGCCGCCACAACCATTCTCAAACGAACTCTTTGATGATCGCCCGGATCCAGTCGGCGTCGCAGCCCTTGGAGGCGACAATCACCGTGTTCGCGGGCAGGCCGTCCAGCTGCGCAGGCGCCGCTTGGCTGTCGTGCGCCTGACCGGCAGGCAACACCATTCGGATCGGCAGGCCACGCGCGTCCACCAGCGCATGCACCATGTTGGTCAGCCCACCTCGTGAACGGCCCATGCAACGATCCGACCGCCCTTTTTCGCCCCGGCGGCATGTTGGTGCACCCGGATCGAGGAAGAGTAGATCATCTGGATATGCCCATCATAGGCCTTGGCGATCGCGTCTATGATGGCGCCCCACATACCCGCCCGGCGCCAGCGCACGAAGCGGTTATAGGCCGTCGTGTAAGGGCCATACCGCTCCGGCAGATCCCGCCACGGCGAGCCCGAGCGCAACACCCAGAAGATCGCGCTGAGCACACGCCG
The DNA here is from genome assembly GCF_000964365.1 of Acidisphaera rubrifaciens HS-AP3. Classification (GTDB taxonomy): domain Bacteria; phylum Pseudomonadota; class Alphaproteobacteria; order Acetobacterales; family Acetobacteraceae; genus Acidisphaera; species Acidisphaera rubrifaciens. The sequence continues at coordinate 483 of NZ_BANB01000245.1, forward strand.
ATCATCGACTCGCCCAACGCGACGGGATTTCCGTAGCAGCAGCGGCGCGATCACCTGCCACTCGAAATTCGTCAGATCGTCGCGACCACCATCGTAAGCCCCTTCAAGGAGCTTGGATCACGCCTCTCCAACGTGACGTGCCGCTACCCCCTTTTTTTGATACACACCCTAGGTTGCGTGGACAAACGGGATTCCGAAACGGCATGAGTTGTGATTCAAAGCTGCTCTTTGAGGAGAGTGGCTTTGATCCGAGGCCTTCTGACGGACGAGGAATGGGGGTTCTTCAAGCCGTTCCTGACGGAGAACCGCTCACGCGGTGGTCGACCACCGGCAGACCATCGGCGGGTGCTGGATGCGATCCTTTGGATCACACGCACAGGAGCGACGTGGCGGGATCTTCCGTCTGAACGGGGGAACTGGAACTCGGTGTTCCGACAATACCGGCGATGGACCGAGGCCGCCGTTTGGGATGTCATGCTGGCGGCATTGGTGGAGAGCGAAGCCTCTGACAACACGCTTCAAATGATCGACAGCACCATTGTCCGGGCGCATCAGCACGCCGCCGGAGGAAGGGGGAGATTCACCACCGTGGTACTAACCGTTCGCGCGGTGGCCTCACGACCAAAATCCATACACGTGCGAACGCGGACGGGCTCGGCATCGGCTTCCGCCTGACGCCAGGACAGGCGTCCGACATGAGCAGCTACACCGACCTGATGGACGACGATCTACCCGATCCAACCGCGGTGCTGGCCGACAAGGGCTATGATAGCGACGCCATCCGCGCTGATCTTGAGGGAGGTCGCGTGTAGCCACCCGATACGACCAATTGCCAACGAGCTTCCTCGGCTTCGTCATGCTCGCAAACATCGTAAGCGTTCGGTGTCGGCCGCGGTGATCTTGGG
>NZ_BANB01000244.1 GCF_000964365.1 Acidisphaera rubrifaciens HS-AP3
CGATCGCGTCGAGCCAGGCCGCCGTGCCGTCGACGCCGACCGGCGCGGAGCCCACGACCGGACGGCCGGCCGCGCGCAGCTCGCGGATGGATGCGGTATAGAACGGATGGATCGCGCCCGCCGCGACGCAGTCCAGCGCGGCATACAGGTCGCGCCACTCGCGCGTCGGCACCGGCGGCGCGAGGGCGAGTTCCATTGGCGCCAGCATCGCGGCGACCCCCGGCGGATCGGCCGGGAACATCTCGCCGATCAGGGTGACGGCGCGCTGATCGTTGGCGACATGGCGCGGCCGCGCCACCGGGCCGTCCTCGGCCTCCAGCCGCGCATAACGCAGCATCGCGCCGGCCAGCACGTCCTTCGCCTCGGCATGCGTCGGGACGCCGAAGCCCGGCACGTCGATGCCGATGACGCGCACGCCGTTGATCTGCTTCGGCAGCAGGTCGAGCGGCACGCCCGAGGCGGTCGGCACGCACAGGTTGATGACGACGATGGCGTCGTATTCGTCGGGCTTCGCCATGTCGAACACGGCGTTGCGGATGTCCTCGAACAGCTGGCCGCGCACCAGGCTTTCGGAGTTGAACGGCACGTACCCGACGCTGCGCCGCGCGCCGTAGAAATGCGAGGTGAAGGTCAGGCCGTATACGCAGCACGCCGAGCCCGACAGGATCGTCGCCGTGCGCCGCATCCGGAGCCCCACGCGGAGGCTGCCGAAGGCCGGGCACATCGACTGCGGCTGGTCATGCGGGCCGCGCGGATAGTCGGCGAGCATCCGCGCGATCGCGTCCGTCTTGCCGGCGGCCTGCGCCGCCTCCAGCATCGTCTCGCGTCCGCCGTGACACCCGCCGTCGGCCATGGTCATGCGCCCTCGTAGAGGACTTCGAGGGACGGGCGGGTGTTGACGCTGGCCGCGCACATGTCGTCGGTCGTCGCCGGCACGAGCGTGACACCGCGTCCGACGGCGTCGCCCTTGAACAGATCGAGCAGCCCCTCGTGCGTCAGCGGATGCGGGCGCACCGGCGGCGCGATCGCGACCTGCTCGGCCAGCATCTCGAACATCGGGGCCCAGCGGCCGCCGGGCTGGCCGACGATTTCGTAATTGGCGCTCTTGCGGCGGATGTCGTCGTCGGCGGGGATCGCCGACAGCACCGGGATGCCGACCTTATCGGCAAAGGCCTGCGCCTCGCCGGTGCCGTCGTCCTTGTTGATGACCATGCCGGCCACGCCGACATTGCCGCCGAGCTTGCGGAAGTAGTCGACCGCCGAGCAGACGTTGTTGGCCACGTAGAGCGATTGCAGGTCGTTCGAGCCGACGACGATGACCTTCTGGCACATGTCGCGGGCGATCGGCAGGCCGAAGCCGCCGCACACCACGTCGCCCAGGAAGTCGAGCAGCACGTAGTCGAAGCCCCATTCGTGAAAGCCCAGCTTCTCCAGCAGTTCGAAGCCGTGGATGATGCCGCGCCCGCCGCAGCCGCGGCCGACCTCGGGGCCGCCGAGCTCCATCGCGAACACGCCGTCGCGCTTGAAGCACACGTCGCCGATCGCGACCTGCTCGCCGGCCGCCTTTTTCTTCGACGACGTTTCAATGATGGTCGGGCAGGACCGGCCGCCGAACAGCAGCGACGTCGTGTCGCTTTTCGGGTCGCAGCCGATCAGCAACACGCGCTTGCCCTGCTGCGCCATGGTGTAGGACAGGTTCGCGAGCGTGAAGCTCTTGCCGATGCCGCCCTTGCCGTAGATGGCGATGATCTGCGTCTCCTTGGTGGCCGGCGCCGCGACCGGCACCTCCGGCTCGATCGACGCTTCCTCGCGCAGCGCGGCGTGCATCGCCTCGCTCGCGGGCGCCGGCCCGGACACGCGGCGGATGACGGGTGCGTTCATGCGCAAAGTCTCCAATCGAGAACCATTTTGAGGCAGTCGGGATCGTTGAAGGCGGTCCGGTAAGCCCGCGCGGCGTCGCCCGCGAACTCCTCGTGCGTGACGAGCCCCTCGAGCGAGAGACGCCCGGTATCGATCAATGCCCGCACCGCGGTCATCGCGGGCCGGCGCCATTCGGCGGCGACGCGCAGCCGCGCCTCGCGCATGAAGGCGGGCGGGAAGGCAAAGGACAGACGGTCGGCGTAGAACCCGGCGAGGACGATCTCGCCGCCATGCGCGAGGCGGCCGATCAGGGCGTCGAGCTGCGCGCCGTCACCGCTCGCATCGACGATGCAACGGTAGTCGCGCCGCGTATCCAGCTCCGGATCGATGACGACATAGCCCTCGGCGCCGCCGCGACGGGCGGCCGTGCGCTCCCACACGACGGGCGCGGCGCCGCGCGTCACCGCGAGCCGCGCCAGCAGGCGGCCGAGCACGCCGTGGCCGATGATCAGGTCGGGCTGGGGGGCATCCTCGGCCGGGAGGGCGTTGTAGGCGGTCGCCGCCAGCGCCATCAGCGTGCCGCAGGCCCCGAGCGCGGGGTCGATCGGCCACACCCGATCGGCGCCGGTCACCAGCCGCCCGGCGGCGCCGCCGAACAGCGCCCGCACCTCGCCGAAGCAGCGGGCACCCGGCACGTAGACCGTCTGTCCGACACGCAGGCCGGAGGCGACCGGGGCGCGGATCACCTGACCCACCGACTCGTAGCCAGGCACCAGCGGGTAGCCCATGCCGGGGAAGTCGGGCATCGCGCCGGTCCAGAGAAGCCGCTCCGTCCCCGTGCTGATACCGCTCCAGCAGACTTCAACGACGACGTCATCCTCACCCGGGGCATCGAGCACGATCCGCCGGAGATCCAGGCGGTGCGGCTCTTCCAAAATGACAGCAGTGGTGTCCATCACGCGCTCCGAAGGATCAAAGGCGTCTGGCTGTAAGTCAGCCTAGACTGACATGTCTGAGTGTCAAGGAACATTTACAGGGCATTGTCACGACATTGCGCGACCGCAATGCCGGTAATCAGGGACGTGTGGGTGGGCAGGAAGCGGGGCCGGTCGAAGCCGGCCGCGTGCAGCAGGGCGGCAATCTCCGCCGGCGCCCGCGCCCGTCCGCTGCCCATCGCCAGGAGATAAAAGCCGAAATACGCCTCGCCGACCGGTTCCGCCCCGGGGGCGCCGGCCATCGGCTCGATCAGCAGCAGGGTGCCGTCGCGCGGCAGCGCCGCCCGCACCGCCCGCAAGATGACCAGCGCGCGCGCGTCATCGTGATCGTGCAGGACGCGCACGAGGGTCGCGATATCGGCCCCCTGCGGCAGCGGATCGGACAGGAAGCTGCCGCCATGGACGACGGCGCGATCGGCCATGCAGGCGGCGGCGAACAGTCCCGGCGCCTCGGCCACCACCGACGGCAGGTCGAACAGATGCAGGTCGAGCCGCGGCGCCCGCGCGCCGACCGCGCGCAGGAACGCGCCGTTCCCGCCGCCGACATCGAGCAGCCGGCGATGGCGCCCGAAATCGTAGGCGTCCAGCGCCTCGGCCGCGACGGCCGGCTGCGACGCCGCCATCAGCGTGGTGTAGCGGCGCGTCACCTCGGC
>NZ_BANB01000243.1 GCF_000964365.1 Acidisphaera rubrifaciens HS-AP3
GGCGCCGCGGGCGGGCCGGACGTGGCGGGACGGGCAGGGCGACCCGGCATGACGGTGATGGCGGCCGGAGGCTGGTCCGGCCCGGGAGCAGCCACCGCCTCGACCGGCGCCGCCGGTGCCGCGGCCTCACGCAGCCGCCGGATATCCCGGACATAGGCGGCCCAGATGGCGCGGTCTTCCTCGGTCAGGCGCGGGCGACGCGGCGGGGTCAGGCCGCCTCCGTCCCGCCATCGGCCGCCGTCGCCTCGCCCACGATGACGACATGCAGACGGCGCGGCCCGTGCGCGCCCAGCTCCAGCGTCTGCTCGATGTCGGCGGACCGCGACGGGCCGGTGACCAGCATCACGTTGCGCGGCATCGGACCGGCCGCACGCAGCAGGTCCCACGCCTCCTCATAGGCGCCGACGATGCGCCCGGCCGCCAGGACCACGATCTCCGTATCCGGCAGCAGGTTCAGCGTGGTCGGCCGGTCGGGGCCGGACGGCAGCATGAGGGTCCCGGTCTCCGCGATGCCGGCGAAGCCGTGCTGCACGGACACGGCATCGCTCGCCTCGGCCCGGCCGACCCGCAGGCTCAGCAGCGGACGCGATGCCCAGGGCAGGCCCGTGATCTCCGGATGGGGCGAGACCGCCAGTTCGGCGGGCAGGTTCTGTGCCGAGAGATAGTCGGCGACCGCCGCCGGCACGTCGGCCGGATGATCGACGAAGGCCACGCTGCCGAACGTGGCTTCCAGGTTGCGGGCGAACAGCGCGACCTGGCCGGCATGAGGCAGGCGTGAGCGCGCCGGAATGAGGTGCCGCGGCGGATGCGCGAGGCGCGCGCGGAGCATCCCGGCCTGATCCTCCGGCAGCGGGCCGCGGCGCAGTCCCCGGCGTATCGCGTTCAGCACGGTATCGCGTCGCGTCTCCGGCATGAGGCTCACGCCTTGCCGTGCCGCTGCATGCGGGCGTGGCGGGCAAAGAACGTCTCGCCCTCCGGCGCCGGCATCTCGCGTCCCGCGGTCCAGCCGCCGGCCAGGGGCAGCCGGCTGA
>NZ_BANB01000242.1 GCF_000964365.1 Acidisphaera rubrifaciens HS-AP3
GGTGCTGTCGGCGGCCACCGGTGCCGCGGCGGCGACGGCCGAGGAAGCGGCGTTCCTGCGCGGCCTCGGCCTGCGGGTGCGCGGCATCGCGAGCCAGACCGGCTTCACCGTCGAGGCGAGTTTTCCGCTGGCCGTGGCGCTGGCCGCCGTGGCCGTGCACCGCGGCCGGCTGTTCGCCCCCCTCGATCCGGCCGAGGACGCGATGACGGGACCGCTGCGGCAGGCGCTGGTCACGCTCTGGGGCCATTGGCGGGGCGAGGCCATGGCGCTCGTGACCCCGGCATAGGGAGGGCGGCGTGAGCGCACATCTCGACAGCCAGGGCCGGCCGGTCGTCGTCGTCACCGGCATGGGCGTGCTGACCTCGCTCGGCGAGGGACAGGCCGACAACTGGGCGGCGCTGACCGCCGGACGTTCCGGCATCCGCACGCTGCGCCGTTTCCCGACCGACAACCTGCGCACGACGTTCGCCGGCACCGTCGATTTCATCCCGCACGACTGCGCCCCGGCGCTGTGCGAGGAACTGGCCGCACGCGCGATCGCCGAGGCGGTCGACGAGGCGGCGCTGGGCGGCAGGGGCCATTTCCCGGGGCCGCTGTTCCTCGCCATGCCGCCGGTCGAGCTGGACTGGACGCAGCGGCTGGCGCTCGCCGCCGCGGCGCCGCCGGACGATCCGGCCGCGGTCACCTATGGCGACCTGCTGCGCGCCGCAGCCTCCGGCCGCTTCACGGCGCTGCACGAGCGGGTGCTGTTCGGCTCGATCGCCGAACATCTGGCCGACCGGTTCGGCACACGGGGGTCGCCCGTCTCGCTGTCCACCGCCTGTGCGTCCGGCGCGACGGCGATCCAGCTCGGGCTGGAGGCCATCCGGCGCGGCGAGACCGAGGCCGCGATCTGCGCCGGCACCGATGCCTCGGTGACGCCCGAGGGGCTGATCCGCTTCTCGCTGCTCTCCGCCCTGTCAACCCGCAACGACGACCCGGCGGGCGCCGCGCGGCCGTTCACCCGCGACCGCGACGGGTTCGTGATGGCCGAGGGCGCGGGCGCGCTCGTGCTCGAAAGCCTCGCGCATGCGCGGGCACGGGGGGCGCGCATCCTCGGCGTGGTCGAGGGCAGCGGCGAGATGGCGGACAGTTTCCATCGCACCCGCTCCTCCCCGGACGGCAAGCCGGTGATCGCGACCTTGCGGCGGGCGCTGGCGGATGCCGGGGTGGACGCCGACGAGGTGGGCTACATCAACGCCCACGGCACCAGCACGCCGGAGAACGACAAGATGGAGTGGCACGCCGTCGCCGCGGTGTTCGGCGAGCGCGCGCCGCACGTGCCGATCAGCTCGAACAAGTCGATGATCGGCCACACCTTGTCCGCCGCCGGCGCGATCGAGGCGGTATTCACCGTCAAGACGCTGCGCGAGGGGCGGCTGCCGCCGACGATCAACTACGTCAATCCCGATCCCGCCCTGCCAGTCGATTGCGTGCCCAACGTGGCGCGGGACGCGGCGGTGACTCGGGCGATTTCCAACAGCTTCGGCTTCGGCGGCCAGAATGTCTGCCTGGTGATCGCCGCCGAGCCGCGCTGATGGCGCCGCGCGCCCTGGTCATCGGCGGCAGGCGCGGCATCGGCGGCGCCGTCGTGCGGCGTCTGGCCGCCGACGGCTGGGACGTGACCTACAGCTACCGCACCGCCCCGGACGGGCTCGACGAGCACCGCGCCGCCTGTCCCGACGCGCGAATCGACGCCGTGACGCTCGACCTCGCTGACGCGGAGGAGGTGGAACGCTTCGCCGCCGGGCTGGAGGACGGGCCGGGCTGGGACGCGCTGGTGCAGGTGGGCGGCATGACCCATGACAGCCTCGCCGCGATGCTCGACCACGCCCGCGCGGCGCTGGTGATGCAGGTGAACCACCATGCCTTCGTGCGACTCGCCCGCGCCGTCGTGCGGCCGATGACGCGCGCCCGCGCCGGCCGGATCGTCGCGGTCGGCAGCGTGATGGGGCTGGTCGCAAGCCAGGGCAACGCCGCCTATTCGGCGGCCAAGGCGGCGCTGCTGGCGCATGTCCGCACGCTTGCGATCGAGACGGCGCGGCGCGGCGTGACGGTGAACTACGTCGCCCCCGGATTCGTGGACACCGAGATGATGGCGCCCTTCGCCAACTGGCGCGCGACGACCGAGGCGCGGGTACCGGCCGGGCGATACGCGCGGACGGAGGAGATCGCCGCCGTGGTCGGCTTTCTCCTCTCGCCCGCCGCCGGCTATGTCACCGGAGCGGTGATCCCGGTGGACGGCGGGCTGACCGCCTCGCTCGGCATCGCCCGCGGCTGACCGCGCGGCCGGTCACCGGCCGGCAGGATCGCTCAGACCGGCGAGAGGACGTGGATCACCCGGCTGACCAGCCGGTCCTTGGTCTTCGCGGCATAGGCCGCCATGTGCGGCGCGGCGGCATGGGCGCGCAGGGCGTCCATGCTCTCCCATTTCTCGATGACGACGAAGCTGTCGGGGCCGAACGGGGTCTGTATGCGGCCGGCGCCCTCGGTATCGATCGCGGCGCCGTATTCGATGCAGCCGGCCTCGGCGCGGACATGCGGAACATTGGCGCGGAAATCGGCGAGGACCGAGTCGCGCTCGCCCGGCTTGGCGGTGATCACGGCGATGACATGGATCATGGCGTCCCTCTCCTGTCGGACTTTGACGTACGGGGCCAAGCACAGAGGCAAAGCGGCGCGCTGTCGATGCGCCGGGACGCGCGGCAGACCCTCGCACGGGACGGACGCCGCAAAAAGAAAAGGCCGGGACGATGCCCGGCCGGTGCAGTCAGAGGCTCCGCCGCCCTTTGCGTCCGGGCGGCGGACGATACCCCAGGTCGGGGTTACTCCATCGACATGCCGATCTTCTTCTGCAGCGCAATCAGCTGGCCGAGATTGGTCTTCAGGAGGTCGAGACCCTCTGCGGCAAACTGCTTCAGCTGCGGATCGGCGCCGGCCACCTGATCCTCGTCCTCGGCGCGCTCGATCGCTTCCTGGTGAGTCGCGATTTCGTCGGCGAGGAACACGCGGTCGAAGTCCACGCCTTCGGTGCGGCGGGCGTGGCCGAGGCGGATGCGAAGGTCGTTACGCAGGACGTCGGGCGGGATGATCCCCTTGGCGTCGGCGATCGGCTTGACCTTCGCGCGGAAGGCGGTCGCGTTGGCCAGGATCTTGTCGGCCATCGCCTTCACGCGCGGGTCCCTCGCGCGGGTCTGTGCCATCGTGCACAGCTCCATGTCGAAATGGATCACGTTGTAGGCGTTGGTGATGAAGTCCAGATCGGCCTGGTTGACCTGCTGCGACGGGATGCCCGGCGGCGTCGTTGAATGCGTGCGGTTGCAGCCGGCGATGACCACGGCCATGGCGGCCATGGGAGCGAAAGCGATAATATTGCGACGTGAGACGGCCATTGGTGCCTGTCCTCTGGTTGATTTGCTGACGAGACTATGCCGGGGCGCGAACGCCCCGGCATGCTAGATCAGAAGACATACAGGGCGCGGGCAAGCAACCCGATCGGGGCATGCAGACCGCCAACGGCAACGAAGTCGTGGTTCACTTCGAGACCGATCTGGGCGGCGGGGGTCACGAAGTAGCCCACCCATCCGCGGATCTGCTCGATCTCGGTCTTGTTGCCGGTGAAGTTGTAGTTCAGCTGCGACACGCCGCCGAGTTCCGTCGTCCAGCCGATCGAGGTGTTGAGCTGCGGATTCCAGTTGTACTCAGCCCAGCCCTCGAGGGTGTAGGCGATGTCCTGGGTCGTCTTGCCGGCCGGCGAGGTCGTCGGACCCGTGTAGGTGCCGTAGGCCGTGAATTCGAAGTTCCAGTGATCGCCGTAGCCCTGCGAGATGCCGACCTGCAGGTCGCCCGCCCAGCCGAGGCTGCCGAAGCCCGCGCTGTTGACCGGCGGATACAGGTAGATGCCGGCGAACGGATAGGTCTTGGTCGCCGAGTTCGCGCCCGGCCATGCGAACACCGACAGGGCGAGCTGGTTCTGGCCGCCCGCGTCGGCGTTGGCGCCGGCAATGGTGCCGCTCTGGAAGCCGTTGACGTCGAAGATCTGATAGCCGGCCGGCGTGTCACCGATGTTGAAGAAGTGGACGTAGCGCTCGATGAACAGGTTCAGGTTGAAGCTGGCGTTGTAGGTGCCGCTGCCCGGGTGCTTGCTGGCGACGTTCACCGAGTCGAAGTGGTCATAGATGTAGTAGCCCAGGATGACGTTGGTGCCGGCCGGAGCCGGAATAAGGTCACCTGGTTCGATCGATTGGGCGGCAGCATGCCGCGTTGCCCCAAGGCAGAGCGCCATTGCCGCCGCGCCATACAGCGCCCAGCGTCGCGCGTGCTTGAAAGAAACGCCCCCGATAGCATCCATTCTTGTCATCCTCCTGGCCAGCCGCGTCTCATTGGCGGTGACCGACTGCTGCAACGACCCAGATTAAGTGGCCCCGCCGGTGATGCGTCAGTGCATCTGACCGATCGTGACCGGCTGCGCGGCCCCCGCCGCGACCAACCCGCCTCCCCTTCTGCCGCTCGCCCAGCCATGAGGCGCCGCGGCGCGTTTCATTTCACTCGTTAGCGAGCGTTGGCAAAACACTGACGCAGGAACGTCATGTTTGCTAGGACCTACGCGCGGTTGGTGCATATCGGTCGCGCGACTGTTGCGTGAAATCCACAGCACTCGTGAGTGCCGGACAATAAAAAAGGGCCGGCGCGCTGCAATGCAGCATCGCCGGCCCCGGTATCGCCGCCGGTCGCCCGGCGGGTTGCGTCAGCGCTTGCTGAACTGGAAGCTGCGGCGGGCCTTCGCCTTGCCGTACTTCTTGCGCTCGACGACGCGGGGATCGCGCGTCAGGAAGCCGGCCGCCTTGAGGATCGTCCGCAGCTCCGGGTCGTAATAGGTCAGCGCCCGGCTGATGCCGTGGCGGACCGCGCCCGCCTGCCCCGACAGGCCGCCGCCGGTGACCGTGCAGTACACGTCGAACTCGTTGTAGCGGTTCGCGACCAGGAACGGCTGGGTGATCAGCATCCGCAGCACCGGGCGGGCGAAATACTGCGCCGCACTCTTGCCGTTGATCATGATCTCGCCGCGGCCGGCCTTGACCCACACGCGGGCGACCGCGTCCTTGCGCCGGCCGGTGGCGTAGCTGCGCCCCTGCGCGTCGCGCTTCGGCTCACGCCGCGCGGGCTCGCTCGGGTCGGCGGCCGGGTTGGCCAGCGCCATGTCCTTCAGATCGGCCAGGGTGCCGGTGCGGCTCTGGGTTCCCGACATGGTCAGATCCTCGTGTTCTTGCGGTTCAGCGCGGCGACGTCGAGCGGGCGCGGCTGCTGGCCGTCATGCGGATGCGCCGCGTCGGCATAGACATGCAGGTGCTTCATCTGCCGCCGCTGCAGCGGGCCGCGGGTGATCATCCGCTCCACCGCCTTCTCCACCACCTGTTCCGGCCGGCTGCCGGCGAGGCGCTGGGCGACCGTGCGGCCTTTGATCCCGCCCGGATAGCCGGTGTGGTAGTAGAACACCGATTGCTCGGCCTTCTTGCCGGTCAGGCGCACCTTGCGGGCGTTGATGACCACCACGTGGTCGCCGCAATCAACATGCGGGGTGAACTGCGGCTTGTGCTTGCCGCGCAGGCGGTTGGCGACCAGGACCGCGAGCCGGCCGAGCACGAGGCCCTCCGCGTCGATCAGCACCCAGTCCTTCTTCACCTCCGCCGGCTTCAGCGAGAGCGTGGTCTTCATCGGTTGTCATCCTCTCGGCGCCGGGAGCGGGCGCATGCGAAATCGCGGCGGCTTATCGGCAGAAACGCCCGAAAGGTCAAGTCGCAGGCACTGTGGTATGAAGTTACCACGCGACGGCGGCGCCCCCGCCCGGTAGGATCGCCGGGCAGAACGGAGCGGGGCGGACCATGGCGACGGAGAGAGGATTGGGCCGCCGGCTGGCCAATTACGGCGACCGCGACTTCGCGCGCTACCTGCGCCGGTCCTTCGCCAAGTCAATGGGCTATTCTGACGAGATGCTCGACCGGCCGGTGATCGGCATCGTCGATACCGGCTCGGGCTACAACAACTGCCACCGCACGGTGCCGGAGCTGATCGCGGCGGCGAGCCGGGGGGTGCTGGCGGCGGGCGGGCTGCCGCTGCCCTTCCCCACCGTCTCGCTCTGCGAGCCGTCGCTGTTCCCGACCTCCATGCACTACCGCAACCTCGCCGCCCTCGATACCGAGGCGATGCTGACGGCGCAGCCGATGGACGCGGCGATCCTGGTCGGTGGCTGCGACAAGACGGTGCCGGCGCAGCTGATGGCCGCGGCCTCGGCCGACATCCCCTGCGTGCAGCTCGTCACCGGGCCGATGCTGGCGACCCCGTTCCAGGGCGAGCGGCTGTCCGCCTGCACCGACTGCCGGCGCTACTGGGCCGCCTATCGCGCCGGCACGATCGACGCGGCGCGTATCGCCGAGGTCGAGGGGCAGCTGGCCACCACCGCCGGCTCCTGCGGCGTGATGGGCACGGCGAGCACCATGGCCTGCCTGGTCGAGACGCTGGGCTTCATGCCGGCGGGCCACGCCAGCATCCCCGCCGTCCACGCCGCCCGGCTGCGCGCCGCCGAGGAAGCGGGGCGCATGGCCATGCGGCTGGCGACCGCCGCCGCCCCGGTGCGGCCGTCGGACCTGATCACGCCCGAGTCGGTGGAGAACGCGCTGCGGGTGCTGCTCGCCCTCGGCGGCTCGACCAACGCGCTGGTGCATCTGACGGCGATCGCGGGGCGGCGGGGCGTGCGCGTCGATCTCGACCGGCTGAACGCGCTGTCGGACACCACCCCGGTGCTGGTGGACCTGAAGCCGACGGGGTCCGGCTACATGGAGGATTTCCACGCCGCCGGCGGCATGCCGGCGCTGCTGTGGGAGCTGCGCGACCTGCTGCATCCCGGCACGCCCGACCTCGCCGGCGTGCCGCTCGGCGCGCGGCTGGCAGCACCCGCCTATGTCGACCGACGGATCATCCGGGCGCGGGACGAGCCGGTGTCGCCCGAGGGCGGCCTCGTCGCGCTATCGGGCACGCTCGCCCCGCGCGGGGCCATCCTCAAGCGCAGCGCGGCCACCCCGTCGCTGTTCGAGACGACGCAGCGGGCGATCGTCTTCGACGGGCTGGCCGACCTGGCCGAGCGGATCGATTCGCCCGACCTCGGCGCCACCGCCGACGACATCCTGGTGCTGAAGAACGCCGGGCCGCGCAGCGCCGCGGGCATGCCGGAGGCCGGGTATCTGCCGATCCCGCGCGCCCTGGCCGTCGCCGGGGTGCGCGACATGGTGCGGATGAGCGACTGCCGCATGTCCGGCACCGCCTTCGGCACGATCGTGCTGCACATCACGCCGGAGGCGGCGGCGGGCGGGCCGCTGGCGCTGGTGGAGACAGGCGACCGCATCCGCCTGTCGGTGCGCGAACGGCGGCTCGACCTGCTGGTGCCGGACGAGACGCTGGCGCGCCGGCGGGCCGCCTGGACGCCCCCCGCCCTGCCGGCACGCGGCTGGGACCGGATCGTGGCGGAGCAGGTGTTGCAGGCCGACGAGGGCTGCGACCTTGGTGTGCTGCGCGGCTGAGCCATGGCCGCAATAGCGGGACCGGTCCACGTCATCGGCGCGTCCGGCCGGTCCGGCCGGGCGGTATGCGCGGCGCTGGCCGGGGCGGGTGTCGCGTTTGTCCCGGTGGTGCGCGACCCGGCGCGCTGGCCGGGGAC
>NZ_BANB01000241.1 GCF_000964365.1 Acidisphaera rubrifaciens HS-AP3
GGCGGCGCCGGCTTCGCGGCAGATCGCCGCCGCCGCCTGTCCGACGGCCGCGACGTCGGCGAGGGACGCGCCCTCGACCGGCCGCAATGACCAGAAGGCGAGTAGCGCCGCCGGTCCCGCGTGGACATGCAGCAGCGCCAGCGATGCCTCGCACCACGCGTTGATCGCCGCGTCCGCCGCGTCGTCGGTGATCTCGCGCCAGACCGGCTGGAACGCGGCGCGCAACGCCTCACGCGTCGCGATCAGCCGATGCAGCCGCGCGGGCGCGCTGTCGGGATCGGTCGCGAGGACGCGCAGCGCGGGGGCGGCCGGCATCGGCGTGCCTTTAGAGACAAGCGGCGATGGCGTCGCGCAGGGCCGCACGCATCTCCGCGTCATCCGTCATCGGCAGCACGATCGCCGCGTCCACCGCCGCCGCCGGACGGACGCCGGCGACCAGCAGGCGCCCCGCGTGGACGAGCATGCGCGTGGACGCGCCCTCGTCGAGTCCCTGTCCGCGCAGGTTGCGCGAGCGCGTCGCGATTTCGACCAGCAGCCTTGCGTCGGATGCGTCGACGCCGCTTTCCCGCATGACGATCTCCTGCTCGATCGCCGGCGGCGGATAGACGAAGTCGATGGCAACGAAGCGCTGCTTGGTCGACTCCTTGAGGTCCTTGACCGCGCTCTGATAGCCGGGGTTGTAGGAGATCACGAGCTGGAAATCGGGATGCGCCGCCAGGATCTCGTTGCGCTTTTCCAGCGGCAGCATGCGGCGCGCGTCGGTCAGCGGATGGATGACGACCGTCGTGTCCTGCCGCGCCTCCACGATCTCATCGAGGTAGCAGATCGCCCCGTGCCGCACCGCCAGCGTCACCGGCCCGTCGTGCCAGACCGTCCGCCCCGGTTCGAGCAGAAAGCGCCCGGCGAGATCGGCGGCGGTCATATCCTCGTGCGCCGCGACGGTGATCAGCGGCCGGGCCAGACGCCAGGCCATATACTCGACGAAGCGCGTCTTGCCGCTGCCGGTCGGCCCTTTCAGCATCACCGGGATGCGATGGCGATACGCCGCCTCGTACAACGCGACCTCGTCGCCGACGGGACGGTAGTAGGGCTGTTCGGTGATGCGATACATATCGACGGACATAGGCGGCGCGGGCTCCGCGGTCGGATCGGATGACGACCGCGATCATGCGCGGGGCACGCCCGCCCGACAAGCCGCCGGCGGCGCGCCCTTCAGCCCGGAGCGTCGCCGCCGGCCTCCCGCGCCGTCATCGCGCACAGCGCGGAGGCGGCGCCCCCGTCGACGATCGTCGCTGCGACGGTGCCGATCGGCACGCGCAACGACATCGCCTGCGACCGCATGAGCTTGTAGGCCTCGTCCTCGCGCATCTGCCGTGTGCTCATGAGAATCGACTTGGCGCGCTCGACGTTGCGGATGCTGCGGACGGTCTCCTCCAGCCGCGCGATGCGGGTCTGGAGCCGCCGCACATAGTCAAAATGCGACCGCGCGAGCGTCAGCGCCGCGGCGACCGCGTCGGTCGTGAAGGGGCGATGGAGCACGGCATCCGGGGCGCAGTCGCGCAGCGCGGCAAGATCGGCCGGCACGCCGGCCACCACCACGAGCGCGGCCGCCGGCTCGCCCGGCACCCACGGCAGACAGCCCGCCCGCGCCGCCGCGACGTCGCAGAAGATCACGTCCGCCCCGTCCGGCAACGTCGCCGGGGGCGGCCAGATATGCTGCACGCGGGCACGGGTGCGTTGCAGTTCGCGCACCAGGAAGTCGCCATCGGCATCGCGGGGAACGGCGACGAGGATGCCGGGCGGGTCGGCGACGGCGCGCGTGCCGGCGGCGGGCCGCTCAGGCATGCGGCGCCGTGCGGCCATACCCGACCAGATAGGGGTCGGCGACGACCGGACGGGCCGATTGCCGGATCACTTCGAATTGCCCGCTGCGGGTGGCGCGGCCGATCCGGGTCCACAGGGTGGTGTGGCTGCTGGCCGCGTTGATCTCGACCAGCCCCTGCGGCGCCTCGAATGTCGCGCCGAGCATTTTCTCCCGCAGGACGTCGGTCTCGATCGTGCGCGTCTGCGCGAGCGCGCGGGCGAACATGTGCACCTGGTAATACGCCGCCTCGACGCACATGTTCGTTGGCTCGTCCGAACCGTAGCGGCGCTGGTAGCGGCGCACGAACTCGGTGTTCGCGACGCAATCGACGCTCTGGAAATACGGCGCGGCGGTGATATGCCCCTCCGCCACGGCGCATCCCATCGCCCGCACCTCTGCCTCGGTCGTCGTCAGGCTGGCGATCGGCATCAGGCGCGGATCGAAGCCCGCATCGGCATAGGCCTGATACAGATGGATGGTCGGATCGCCGACCACGGTCGAGAAGACGACGTCGGGGCGGGTACGGCGCAGTTCGGCGATCACCGGCACGAGGTCGCGCCGATCGGCATTCAGGCTGATATAGGTCTCGCCGGTCAGGACGCCGCCGCTGTCGGCCAGCACCTCGCGCATCAGCTGGTTGGTGGCGCGGGGATAGACATAATCCGAACCGATGAGGTGAAAGCGCGGGCCGTAATGCGCGAGCAGATAGGCGCACAGCTCCATCAGGTTCTGATTGGGGGCCGCCCCCGTGTAGATCACGTTGGGCGACAGCTCGAAGCCCTCGTACAAGGTCGGATACAGCAGCAGGCCGTTCAGCCGTTCCACCACCGGCAGCACCGCCTTGCGGCTGCTCGACGTATAGCAGCCGAAGATGACGTTCACGCCGTCGTTCGCCAGCAGCCGGTGGCTCAGCCGGGCGAAGTTGCGGTCGTTCGATTGCGGATCATAGATGACGGGCACGACCTCGCACCCGGCGATGCCGCCCGCCTCGTTGATCTCAGAAAGGGCCAGGAGCGTGCCGCGCAGCTGCGTCTCTTCGACGACGGCGGTGACGCCGGTCTGCGAGAACAGGACGCCGACACGCCAGGGTTCCCCGTGGCGCGACGATCCAGCAAGCCGTCCGGCTGTCATACCAGCACGTTCCGCACCCACAGAGAGTAACGATTGGAATGAAAGAGTCGCCCGCCGCCCCGGATGACGACTTATTTTTCTGCGCGGCAGTATGGCGGGGCTGCCATCGGTTTTCAACGCAAATGCAACGCTGCGGGCACGCCACGCGGATGAAAATCCGGACAAATTGCGCGTGTGTGATCAGACCTTGGTCAGATAGCAGCCATCGTGCCGAAAAGTCGTGCAGGTATGGAAACGGGGTCGCTGTATCAGTGGGGCAGCGGGGTAACCGCTGGATCGAGCAACAGCCGGCGCACGGTCCGACCATGGCGCACGTGCTCGTGCATGATCTCGCGCACGTCCGCCTCGGTCCTGTAGGCGTACCAGACACCGTCCGGATAGACGACCAAAGCGGGCCCGTGCTCGCACATATTCAGACAGAGGGCGTGATTGACGCGGACCCGGCGCAATCCGTGCGCCATGGTCAGCCGGCACATCAGATCAGAGAGCGCCCGGGCGCCCTTGTCCGCACAGCACCCGCGCGTGTGACCAGCCGGCCGCTGGTGGACGCAGCAGAAGACGTGGATGTCATAGAACCCGCTCATCGACGCACCGTCTGGTTCAGCCGGCAACGCAGGCCGCAAGGCCGGCGGCAAGTGCCTCGCGGTCAAGGTCACGGCCGATGACGACATAGGTCGTCTGGCGAGGCTCGTCTTTGCCCCAAACCCTCTCGGGCCTCAGGGTGGTCAGCATGCGCACGCTCTGGAAGATCAGTCGCTCCGGAAATCCGCGGGCATAGAAAATACCCTTCGTGCGCAACAGATCCTCGCCATGCGCCTGGGCATACTCGCCCATCCACAGCATGAAGCGGTTGATGTCGATCGGGCGGGTTTCCGTCAGGACGCAGGACGTGATGCGCGCATCATGCTCGTGCGCATGCTCTCCGAGAAACTCCGGATCGATCTGAAGCTTGGCCTCAAGATCGAATGCTCCTGTATGCAGGACCGCGTCAAGGTCCACCTCGCTCTGCACGGTCGGCAGGATACGGGCGACGGGATTGAGCGTTCGCAGGCGCCCGATCACTGCCTCCAGCGTGGCCGCATCGACCAGGTCGGTCTTGTTGACGAGAATGATATCGCTGAATGCGACTTGCTCCTGGGCCTCGGGTGACTGTGCAAGATTCGTCTCGATGTTGCGCGCATCCACCACGCCGACGAAACTGTCGAGACGGACTCCGGCACGCACGTCATCGGACACGAAAAAGGTCGAGGCGACCGGCGCGGGGTCCGCCAGGCCGGTCGTCTCGATAATAATCCCGTCCAGCCGGTCGGCCCGCTCCCGCAGCCGGCCGAGCATCTCGATCAGGTCGCCGCGCACCGTGCAGCACAGGCAGCCGTTGTTGAACTCGACGATCTGTTCGTCCCGGTCCGTCAGCACGAGCTGGCCATCGAGATTGACGTCGCCGATTTCGTTAATGATGACGGCGATCTTCTTGCCTTGCTGGTTGCGCAGGATATGGTTCACGAGCGTCGTCTTGCCGGACCCCAGGAAGCCGGTGACGACGACCGCCGGAATGCGATTGTCGCTTCGTACTGCGGACGGCGCTAAGGCGGGCGTGACTGGCTGATCCATCGCGGGGCGACCCCTCTTGCCACGATCGGGGTCGGATCCCCATGATCCGACCCGCCGCGACCTTCACAGGCACGCAACGTTTACACAAGCGAGCATCAGGGTGTCGGCACGACCGTCCGCGTCATCATGGCGATCCCGTCCGCCAGGATCTCCTTGCGCGACGGCGGTGGCAGCTTGTCGCCGCGCATCTGATCATAGGGCACCACGACCCAGCAGGCGCAGCCCCACAGACACTCGCCGGCCATGCCATCGAACCGGATCGCCGGCTCGGAGATCATGACGCCGAGATCGAGCAGCCACGAATGGTGCAGCAGCTTCTGCTCCCAGGTCAGCGTGTCATAGATCTCGCGGCTCTTGAAGAAGACGTCCAGATCGGTCTTCGCCACGCCCGGCAGGATGATCGTCGCATAGGCGGTAAGCTGGTCGAAGAACTCGTAGCTCTCGATCTCCATCGTGCTGTCGTCACCGGGCAGCAGGAACGCTTCCTTGACCTTCGCGCCAAGTGCGTCGTTCAGGTAGGTGAAGCCGATCTCGCGCGGCGCGTGGACATGCACTTCCGCGAAGTCGGTCTTGAACGCCGGCTTCACGCCGGCCCATTTCGGCACATAGTCGATCCACTGGAGGATGACATCCTTCCACTTCTTCAGCGGCTCGCCCGGCAGCACCTGCACGCCCGGATGCGTGAACTTCGCGATGTCGAACAATGTCCAGTTGCGCGACTTGCCGCTCACCACCTCGTGCGGCGCGCCGGTGAAGCCCGCCGGACGCAGTGCCCGGAACAGGGCACGCCCCGCGTCACGCACCGCGAACCGCATGAAGCAGTCCGCGCAGAACTTATCGGTCACCGTCTTGCGGAAATGATCGCGGACCGCCGGCTCACCGGTCTTGGTGTAGGACGTCAGTCGCTGAAAGGAATGTTCCGGATTGACGATCATGAAGCCGCCGGTGAACGGGCTGCGATACAGGTCGCCCCATACCGCCGTGACGCCGGCATTCTTGTCGTCGTCCAGCATCGAGTCGATTTCGTTCAGCGTGGTGAAGATACTGGGGCTGTTGTATTCCTTGTCGAGCGACAGCGGCAGCTGACCGACGCCGATCACCGGAATGCGGCGGCCGAGCTTGATCGAAGAGAGATGCCGCGCCAGATCGACCGCGATACCGCTGCCCACGCCGTCGGCAATGCCGAACGGGCACAGGACCATCGAGGGCAGACCCGCGCCCTCGATGAAGCGGGCAAAGCTCGACAGCGCCACGTCCATCGGCTTGTCGCCGTCATAGTACGCCCTGGCGTACAGCGCCTTGGCCACCGCGCGGGGGATCTCCTCGCCGACCTTCGGCATCTCGGTCGAGTTCGGCAGCCACGGCTCGTAGTTCGGATTCCAGTAGTACCGGGGATATTCGAGCTTCAGGAACTCCCGCATCCGGCGCAGCGTGTTGAACATCTCGTCGCGCGTCGGCACTTCCAGCGAGATCGCCTGGAACATGAAGCGATCTTCGGGGATGCCCCGCGACCGCAGCCGGTCGCCGAACCCGTCGGCATAGTCCTTCGCCTGCTGCATGCCCTCCTCGCCGACATCGACGATGAGCGCCGCAAACCGCGCGCGCGGGTCCTCCAGCATGTCCTCGACTTCGCCGGTGCGCAGCATGGCGTCCACATAAAGGGCGCCGACGCGTCCGATGCCGACCACATGCACGCAATGCGGGGACTGCTGCCCGCTGCTGCTGTGATACATGGAAAAGTTCATCATCACCTCCGGATTTTGCTGTTGCGTGAGTCACGGTTGGGTCGGCGCGCTGCGCTGCGCGGACGTTCCGACAGGGCGTCAGCAGCGAGGCGCGATGCCCGTGTCTTCGTCGAGAAAGCCGAGATCGTGCAGGATATGCGCGACCGACGTGGCGCGATCGTCGGTGACGTAGACGCGATAATCCTCGACAAACAGGCCCGGATCGCGGGAGATCACGCCCTCTTCGATCAGCGCGACGCCCTTTTCCAGGTCCCCGCGTGCCAGCTGAGCCTCCCACAGCGGATTGCGTATCCGGATGGCAGTGTCGTCAGCTCCCGTGACCTCGAGCGTCTTCCCGCCGGCCACGGTCGGCACCAGCGCGCCTTTTTCGTAGCGCTCCTTCACCTTCGCCCAGTCGAGCGGCATGACGTGCGCCTCAGGCCGCAGCGACGGCGGTGGGTGCTCCGATGATTTCGGCGCGCTCGCCACCACGGATGTCCTGATAGGGAACCACGACCCAGCAGGCGCAGCCCCACAGGCACTCGCCGGCCATTCCCTCGAAGCGGATCGCCGGCTCGCACAGCATCACGCCGAGATCAAGCAGCCACGAGTGCGCCAGCAGTTTCTCGCTCCAGCCAAGCCGGTCGTAGGTGTCGCGCGCGGTGTAGAACAGGTCGAGATCGAGCTTGGTGATGCACGGCAGCACGAACTGCACCGACGTCGCCGTGCCGCCGGCAATCGCCTCTGCCGGCACGGCCGGCTTGAACACCTCGGTCAACGCGGCCGCCGCGGCCGTGCGTGCGCCCTCGTCGTCGCTCCGCGGCTCAAAGAAGCTCGGCACGTAGCCCGCGCGCAGACCGAGCGCCGCCGGCAACTCCGCATCGACCTTGATCGGTCCATCGATGTCGGCAAATCCGAACATGTGCGCCCAGCGCGGACCATAGGGCGTGCGCGCGGCGGCGTGTTGCGTCGGCGGCGCGCCCACCCAGTTGAGCAGCCGCAGCGTCTCGAACAGATCGGCGCCGCCACGCTGTGACAGGAACGCCACCAGCTCGGCATCGACGCGCGCGTGCGTCGCCGGCAGGTCGCCGGTCTTCGCATAGACATGAGATTGCGGCACCAGGATCACGCCGCCGGTGAAGGGATTACGGTCCAGGTCGCCCCAGACCGCGATCACGCCCTCGTTCTTCGTCTGGTCGCACATGCAGTCGAGTTCGTTGAGCGTGGCGAACGCCGCGCCGTCCTTGTATGCCGGAGCATCGCCGTCACACGGCATGATGCCGATGCCGACGACCAGCGCCCGCCGGCCGAACGCGACGTTCGACAGATGCCGCGCGAGGTCGACCGCGATGCCGCTGCCGGTTCCGCCCGCCAGGCCGAAGACGATACAGACGACCGACTGCGTGCCGGCGCCATCGACGTTATCGGCGAAGCGACGCAGCAGCGTCTCGGCGGGACGCGGACCGTCGTAATAGGCGGCGCCATAGAGAGCCTTGGCGACCGCGCGCGGCATCGGCGCGCCGACCTCCGGCATCTGCATCGCGCCGGGCAGCCACGGCTCATAGTTCGGGTTCCAGTAATAGCGCGGATACTCGAGCTTGAGGAACTCGCGGTAGCGGCGCAGCGTGCTGAACAGATCGTCCCGCGTGGGGACGCCAAGCGACAACGTCTCGACGATCGCCCGCCCGGCGGGCAAGCCGGCCGCCGCGCTTCGCACCGCCGGCAATCCGCCGTCACCGATATCGATGCCCAGCGCGGAGACCCGCGGACCGTCGGCGGGCAGTGCCTTCAGCGTCTCGGCGACGATGGCACAGCCGGCACCGCCGATACCCACAAGATTCACCGAAAACGGCAGGGTCTGTTCTTTACCCATCCGGTGAATCCCGCGTCGCAGGGCGTCAAGCTTACGCTTCTCGAGCTTCTCGTCGACGGTAGCTGACATGTCGGATTCCCCGAGCAATGACGGGAGCACGCATCAACACAGGACCAAGCGTCGCCCAGGTCACAGCAATGCAAGCCGCATTGAGCGCGCGTCGATCAGGCGTTGATTGTACGTGTAATGGAGGGGCATCGTTGCCGCATGCAAAGATTAGTGTGTACCGTGGACGGCAAGCAAGGAGAAAGCGCGTTACGCAGCACTGCTTCGATAGATGCAGATGCAGACGTCGTACGACGTATGCCGACACTCCCTATCGCGTGAGGCACTCCGGCGGGAAATTGAGACAACGCGAGACGTTACATATGGAACAGAATCTTGAACCTATGCGCCTGGTCCTGCGGATTTCGCCTGGGGCGGCCGTCGCCGGGGGCGGGGCGCCAGGGACCACAAATAGCGGCCGTCCCGTATCGCTGGCGTCTTGCCATGCCGGCCGTCAGGCCCTAAAAGCCGGCGCCTCGGGCCCCGGGTGCGTAGCTCAGCGGTAGAGCATCGCCTTCACACGGCGGGGGTCACAGGTTCAATCCCTGTCGCACCCACCATCCCGGCCACCACGTTCCGCCGGCAGACTTGTGCCGGGCGGACCGACGGAGACGATCAGCATGACAGTCGCGCCGCCCATTCCGCGCTCCGCCCGGCAGCGGGCGGCGGCGTTCTGCGAGCGGTTCGGCCTGCGCGTGCCGATCCTGATGGCGCCGATGGCCGGCGCCTGCCCGGTGGGTCTGGCCGTCGCGGTGGCGCAGGCGGGCGGCATGGGGGCGATGGGCGCACTGCTGTCTTCCCCCGACGAGATCGCCGCCTGGGCCAGCGGCTTCCGCGCGGCCAGCAACGGCGCGTTCCAGATCAATTTGTGGGTCCCCGACCCGCCGCCCCGGCGCGATCCGGCGGCGGAGGCACGGGTGCGCGACTTCCTCGCGGGCCACGGTCCCACGGTCTCGCCCACGGCGGGCGACGCGGCGCCGCCCGATTTCGTGGCGCAGTGCACCGCCATGCTGGATGCCGGGCCGGCGGTCGTGTCGTCCATCATGGGCGTCTTTCCACCGGACGTCGTCGCCGGGCTGAAGGCACGCGGCATCGCCTGGTTCGCCTGCGCGACGACGCTCGCCGAGGCACGGGCGGCCGA
>NZ_BANB01000240.1 GCF_000964365.1 Acidisphaera rubrifaciens HS-AP3
GGCTGCGCGCGTGGCGGCGGGCGGCGCGGGCGGCGCGGGTCGCGACCGTGGTGACCAACGACGTGCTGTACCATGCGCCGCAGCGGCGGGTGCTGCAGGACGTGCTGACCTGCATACGCACCGGCCGGCGCATCGACGACGCCGGCTTCGACCGCGAGCGCAGCGCCGGGCGATATCTGCAGACGCCGCAGGAAATGGCGCGGCTGTTCCGCCGCCACCCCGACGCCATCGCCGCCAGCGCCGAGATCGTGGCCCGCTGCCGCTTCGACCTCGGCGACCTGCGCTACCAGTATCCGGACGAGCGCGACGATCCCGAGCTGACGGCGCAGCAGACGCTGGAGGCGCTGACATGGGAGGGGGCGGCGCGCCTCTATCCGGACGGCGTGCCGGACGCGGTGCGGCGGCAGCTCGACCACGAGCTGCGGCTGATCGGCGAGATGGAATACGCGCCGTATTTCCTGACCGTGAACACCATCGTCCGCTGGGCGCAGTCAAAGGGCATTCTGTGCCAGGGGCGCGGCAGCGCGGCCAACAGCGCCGTCTGCTACGTGCTCGGCATCACCGCGATCGATCCGGTGCAGGGCAACCTTCTGTTCGAGCGCTTCATCTCCGCCGAACGGCGCGAACCGCCCGACATCGACGTCGATTTCGAGCATGAGCGGCGCGAGGAGGTGATCCAGTTCGTCTACCGCACCTATGGCCGCGACCGGGCCGCGCTGTGCGCGACGGTCACGCGGTTTCGCGCGCGCGGCGCGATGCGCGAGGTGGGCAAGGCGCTCGGGCTGAGCGAGGACGTGACGGCAGGGCTCGCGGGTCAGGTCTGGGGCTGGAGCCGCGAGGGCGTGGGGGAGGAGAACGCCCGCGCGCTCAACCTCAATGCCGAGGACCGGCGGTTGCAACTCGCGATCGGGCTGGCGCGCGAGCTGATCGGGTTCCCGCGCCATCTGGGCCAGCATCCCGGCGGCTTCGTGCTGACGCAGGACCGGCTGGACACACTGGTGCCGATCGAGCCGGCGCGCATGGCCGACCGGCAGGTGATCGAGTGGGACAAGGACGATATCGAGGCGTTGCGGTTCATGAAGGTCGACGTGCTCGGCCTCGGCATGCTCGGCTGCATGCGCCGCGCCTTCGACCTGCTGGCGGCGCGCGGCACGGGACCGCGCCACATGCGCGAGATACCGCCGGAAGATCCCGACACCTATGCGATGATCCAGCGTGCCGACACGCTCGGCGTCTTCCAGATCGAGAGCCGGGCGCAGATGTCGATGCTGCCGCGGCTGAAGCCGGCGACGTTCTACGACCTCGTCATCGAGGTCGCGGTGGTGCGGCCGGGCCCGATCCAGGGCGACATGGTGCATCCCTATCTGCGCAGGCGCGAGGGGCGCGAGAAGCCGGAATACCCGTCGCCCGAGTTGCGTGGCGTGCTGGAGAAGACGCTCGGCGTGCCGCTGTTCCAGGAACAGGCGATGAAGGTCGCGATCGTCTGCGCCGGCTTCACGCCAAGCGAGGCGGACCAGCTGCGCCGGTCGATGGCGACGTTCAAGATGACCGGCGGCGTGAGCCATTTCCGCGACAAGCTGATCGAGGGGATGGCGGCGCGCGGCTATGACCGCGACTTCGCCGAGCGCACGTTCCGCCAGATCGAGGGGTTCGGCAGCTACGGGTTTCCCGAAAGCCACGCCGCGAGCTTCGCGCTGATCGCGTATGCGAGTTCGTGGATGAAGTGCCACCATCCCGACGTGTTCTGCTGCGCGCTGCTCAACGCGCAGCCGATGGGGTTCTATGCGCCGGCGCAGATCGTGCGGGATGCGCGCGCGCACGGCGTGGAGGTGCGCCCGATCGACGTCAATCACAGCCGGTGGGACTGCACGCTGGAGCGGGCGGGCGGCGGGTACGACGCGGTGCGGCTCGGGCTGCGCATGGCGCGCGGGCTTGCCAACGGCGACGGGGCGCGCATCGCATCGGTGCGCGAGGCGGGACCCTATACGTCGCCCGAGGAGCTGCATGCGCGCAGCGGGGTGCCGGTCGCCGCCCTGGAGCGGCTGGCCGAGGCGGACGCGTTCGGCTCGCTCGGCCTCGATCGCCGCGCCGCGCTGTGGGCGGTGCGGGCGCTGGGCGATACCGCGCTGCCGCTGTTCGCGAACAGGGAGGAGGTGGCGGAAGCCCCGACCGCCCTGCCCGCCATGACCGACGGGCGAATGGTGGTCGACGATTATCACAGCGTCGGCCTGACGCTGCGCGCCCATCCGGCGGCGTTTCTGCGCGGCGACCTCGCGGCGCGCGGCGTCACGCCGTGCGGCGGCCTGGACGCCGTGCGCGACGGCGGGCGGGTGAGTGTGGCCGGCCTCGTGCTGGTGCGCCAGCGGCCCGGCTCGGCGAAGGGGGTCACGTTCATCACCATCGAGGACGAGACGGGACACGCCAACCTGATCGTCTGGCCGTCCTTGTTCGAGAGGACGCGTCCCGTGATCCTCGGCGCCGGCATGCTGCAATGCGACGGACGGTTGCAGCGCGAAGGGCTGGTGGTGCACGTCGTGGCCGACCGGATCGCCGACCTGTCGCCGCTGCTGGCGAGCGTGGGCGCGCGGGACGCGCCGTTCCCGCAGCGACACGGTCGCGGCGACGAGGCGACGCACGCGGGTGGTCCCGATCCGCGCGAGGCCGCCGCCCGCCCGCCGCGCGGCCTGCGCCCGCGCGACATTTTCCCGCCCCTGTCCGGACACGCGCCGGACCGCATCAAGGTGCGCACACGGGATTTCCGCTGACCGGATTGCCCGCGGAATGGTCAGCATGTGCGAGATTTTGCGGCGGAGCGATGCTTTCCTGGTCGCCATAAGGCGCGACTATATGCGTCATAGTGATTTCAGATTTGCGCTTTCGGCATGCGATCCCGCACCGTCGCGCTCAACAGCGGGTGGGAGATCGGGGCGATGCGCGCGACGACGGGGAAACAGGGCGGCCGGCCGGCTGTCGATACGGATGCAACCGACGGCCCCGGGATCACGCGACGTCGGTTGCTGCAAGGCACGGCCGCCGCCGCGGCGGGCGTCGCCGGAGGCACCGCGATCGGCGGGTTTCCCACCATCTGGGCGCAGGACATCAAGGACATAACGCTGCGCCACATCGGCGTTTCGTATTCCGTGGTGCAGGCGATCGGCGATCAGGCGTCGAAGGATCTCGGCTTCAAGGTCGCGATGCAGAATCTCGACACCTCGACCGCGCTGACGCGCTTCATCACCCAGCCGCAGAGCGTGGACATCCCTGACCTCGAGGCGTGGCAGGTGAAGGTGTGCGCCCCGCGCGGCATCCTGCAGGCGATCGACAGCAAGAAGATCAAGGAGTTCGACAACTTCCTGCCGATCTTCACCAAGGGCGAGTATGGCGGCAAGAAGGTCAGCCGCCAGGGCATCTCCGCCTATGAGGTGATGTACGTCTCGGACCCGTCGGCGACGAAGATCGTGGACGGCGTGCACGAATACGTGTCGTTCCTGCCGCAGGTGTACAACGCGGACTCGATCGGCTATCGCCCCGACCTCGTCGGCCATCCGGTCACGCAGTGGAAGGAGCTGCTGTCGCCCGCCTTTAAGGGCAAGGCCGCGATCCTGGACGTGCCGAACATCGGCATCATGGATGCCGCCCTCGCGCTCGAATCGCGCGGTGACCTGCGCTACAAGAACAAGGGCAACATGACCCGCGCGGAGATCGACAAGACGATCGACGCGCTGATCGCGCTCAAGAAGCAGGGGCAGTTCCGCGCCACCTGGACCACGTTCGAACAATCGGTCGAGCTGATGGCCTCCGGCGAGGTGGAGATCGAGAGCATGTGGTCGCCGGCGGTGACCGCGGTGCTCGCGAAGTCGATCCCCTGCGTCTACGCCCCGGTGAACCAGCGGCCGGACGGCACCGAGGGCTATCGCGGCTGGTGCAACGGCCTCGGCCTGATGAAGCATCTCAAGGGCAAGAAGCTTGGCGCGGCCTATGAGTACCTGAACTGGTACTATTCGGGCTGGCAGGGCGCCTTCGTCGCGCGGCACGGCTACTACAGTCCGGTGCCGAAGACGGCGGAGAAGTTCATGACCGCCAACGAGTACGACTACTGGTATCTCGGCAAGCCGGCGAAGGAGAACATCAAGGACCCGTACGGCGCGGTGATCGCCAAGCCGGGGTCGGTGCGCGATGGCGGCAGCTTCATCGAGCGGTTCAGCAACATCTCCTGCTGGAACACGGTCATGAACGAGAACCAGTACATGATCCAGCGATGGAACGAGTTCAAATCGGCCTGAGCGGAGGGCACGGCATGTCGGCCACGGCCGGCGTCCTGACGCCGCCACGGGCGCGGGCACGGGCACGGGCGGAGCGGCGCTGGCCGCTCTCGTCCGTGCTGCTGGCGATGCCGCTCGGGCTCGTGCTGGTGGCGTTCGTCGTGGCACCGCTCGCAGTGGTGGTGGCGGTCAGCTTCTTCCGCTACGACAATTTCGCCGTCATACCGGCCTTCACGTTCGAGAATTACCAGAGCGTCCTCGGCTCCTGGCTGACCGCCTCGCTCTATCTGACGATGATCAAGCTCGCGGTGATGACGTGGGCGGCGACGGTGGTGATCGGCTTCCTCGTCGCCTACTTCCTGGTATTCCACGTCCGCAACCAGCTGATCGCGATCGGCCTGTTCCTGGTCTGCACGGTGCCGTTCTGGACGTCGAACATCATCCGCATGATTTCCTGGCTGCCGCTGCTGGGCAAGCAGGGGGCGATCAACGCGGCGCTGCTCGCCCTCGGCATCATCCATCAGCCGCTGCAATTCCTGCTGTATTCGGACTTCGCGGTGGTCGTGTCCTACGTGCATCTGTTCACGATCTTCATGATCGTGCCGATCTTCAACGCGATGAGCCGCATCGATCCCGCGCTGTTCGAGGCGGCGATGGATGCGGGCGCGAGCCGCTGGCAGACGATGCGCATGGTTGTCTTTCCGCTGGTGCGCAGCGGGGTCGTGCTGGGATCCGTGTTCGTCATCACGCTGGTGATGGGCGATTTCTACGTGGTCAAGATCATGAGCGGCGGCGGCGCGGCCTCGGTCGTCTCGGCCATGGTGGACGATATCTCCACGCTGCTGTTCCCGCACGCCGCGGCCAGCGCCGTTGTCCTGCTGATCGTCCTCGGCGTGCTGGTGGCGTCGATCATGCGGCTGGTGGACATACGGCGCGAACTGGTGGGGGACCGCTGAGCATGGCGATCACCTCCACAAGCGGCCGCCGTCCCTGGACGTTCTACGCCCTCGCCGCCTTCTTCGGGGCCTATGTCCTGTTCCTGTATGGTCCGATGCTCTGCATCTACGTGCTGTCGTTCTCCGGACCGCAGGGCGGACTGTCGTTCCCGATGCGCGGCTTCAGCCTGCACTGGTTCCGGCAGCTGATCGACCAGGGCGATACCGGCGATCTGGTGGGCGCCATCTCGCGCTCCTTGCCGCTGGCGCTGGTCGTGATGGTGATCACGGTCGTCGTCTGCTTCGCCGCCGGCATGGCGTTCCGCACGCGCTTCCCGGGCAGCGGCGTGCTGTTCGCGCTCGTGGTGGCAAGCCTGGTGGCGCCGGGCTACGTGCTCGGGATCGGGATCGGGCTGATGTTCCAGCTGCTCGGCTGGGAGCCGACCTGGTATACCTCCGCGCTCGGCGCGCAGCTGTCCTGGACCCTCCCGTTCGGACTGCTGATCATGTTCGCGATCTTCGGACGGTTCTCGCGGTCGTACGAGGAGGCGGCGCGCGATCTCGGCGCGCGGCCGCTGCAAAGCCTGCGCCTCGTCGTGGTGCCGATCCTGCTGCCGGGCATCATCGCGGTCGCGCTTTTCGGCTTCACCCTGTCGTATGACGAGTTCGCCCGCACGTTGCAGTCGGTCGGCTCCAACAACACGCTGCCCATCGAGATCTGGAGCATGACGCAGAACGTGACCTCGCCCTCCATCTACGCGCTCGGCACCGTCACGACGGCCGTGTCGTTCGTGGTCATCGGCGTCGCCCTCGGCGCGATCGCGCTCATCCAGCGACGGCGCGCGGCCGGCATCGCCATGCGGAGGGCATGAGGGTGGACGCGACCGTCGACCCCGCCGCCGTTGCCCGCGCGGGCGCGGCGCCCGGCGCCGTCGAGCTGGCGGGCCTGGTCAAGCGCTACCCGAACGGCACGCTGGCCGTGGACGGCGTCAACCTGCGCATCCCGCCCGGCAGCTATTGCTGCCTGCTCGGCCCCAGCGGCTGCGGCAAGACGACGACGCTGCGCATGATCGCGGGCCACGAGGAACCGAGCGAGGGCGAGATCCTGATCGACGGCGCCAATGTCGTCGGGCAGCCGCCGCGGGCGCGTGGCACCGCGATGATGTTCCAGAGTTACGCGCTGTTCCCGCATCTGTCGGTGCGCGACAACGTCGCCTTCAGCCTGCGCGTGCGCGGGGTCGGGCGCGCGGAGCGGCTGCGCGAGGCGGACCGGGTGATCGAACAGGTGCAGCTCACCGCGCTGGCGACACGGCTGCCGGGGCAACTATCCGGCGGCCAGCAGCAGCGCGTGGCGCTCGCCCGCGCAATCATCACGCGGCCCCGCGTGCTGCTGCTCGACGAGCCGCTGTCGGCGCTGGATGAGTTCCTGCGCCTGCAGATGCGTGCCGAGCTGAAGGCGATGCAGCAGCAACTGGGCATCACCTTCATCCATGTGACGCATACGCAGCTGGAAGCCGTCGCGGTCGCCGATCAGGTGGTGGTGATGGCCGATGGCGGAATCCGACAGGCGGCCACGGCGCGCGCGATCTACACGCAGCCGGACAGCGCCTATGTCGCGCGCTTCATGGGCGGGCAGAACGTCCTGAGCGGGGTCGTCGAGACGTCGGAAGGCGGCATCGCCACGCTGCGCGGGCCCGGCGGCGCGGGCTATGTGCTGCGCATCGGCACGCAGGCGATGCCGGTCGGGCGGACTGTGGCCTTCGCCGTGCGGCGCGACCGGGTGCGCCCCGCCACCGATGGCGCGCCGAACAGCATCACCGGGCAGGTCCGCGCGGTCGAATACCAGGGCACGTTCGTCAAGGTCACCCTCGTCGCGCCGGCCGGCGATTTCGTCGCCTATGTCGACGAGGGGGCATATTTCCGCGCGCCGGTCGCCCTCGGCAGCACCGCGAGCTTCGGCTGGGACATGGACGAAGCGCATCAGCTCACAACGGAGTGACACGGATGGACCTGATGCTGGAGGTCAACGGACAGACTGTACGGGCGTCGGCTCCCGATGAGACCTTGCTCGTCGATTTCCTGCGCGACACCCTCGGCCTGACGGGCACGCATGTCGGCTGCGACACCAGCCAGTGCGGCGCATGCGTCGTGCACGTGGACGGGCGGGCGGTGAAATCGTGCACGATGCTGGCGGCAAGTGCCGACGGCAGCCGCGTGCTGACGATCGAGGGGCTGGCCGCGACGACGGGCGGCAACGACCTGCATCCCATGCAGCGTGCCTTTCACGAGAATCACGGCCTGCAATGCGGCTTCTGCACGCCGGGCATGGTCATGACCGCGGTCGCCTATGCCGCGGATCATGCGGCGCCGGACGAGGCCGACGTGCGGGCGGCGCTCGAGGGTAATCTCTGCCGCTGCACCGGCTATCAGAACATCGTCGCGTCGGTCATCGCCGGCGCGGCGGCGATGCACGCGGGCAAGGAGGCCTGAGCCATGCTGGACAATCTCCCCGCCAATCCGACCGGCATCGGCGCCTCGATCCTGCGCAAGGAGGACCGGCGTTTCCTGACCGGGCGCGGCAACTATGTCGCCGACCTGAAGCGGCCGGGCATGACGTTCGGCGTCTTCGTGCGCTCGCCGCACGCGCACGCCTCCCTCGGCGCCATCGATACGGAAGCGGCGCGGGTGGTGCCGGGCGTGCTCGCGGTGCTCACCGGCGCGGACCTCGCGGCCGATGAGGTGGGCGGCATTCCCTGCGGCTGGGGCATCACCGGACGCGACGGGCAACCGATGAAGGAGCCGGCGCATCCCGCGCTCGCGCTCGGCAAGGTGCGCTATGTCGGCGACGCCGTCGCCTTCGTCGTCGCCGAGACGGCCGAGGCGGCACGGCAGGCGGCGGATGTGGTGGAGGTCGCCTATGACGTCCTGCCGTCCGTCGTGAACGTGCTGGACGCCGTGCGCCCCGACGCGCCGGTGCTGTTCGACGAGGCGCCGGGCAATCTCTGCTGCGACTGGGAGATGGGCGACCGCGCGGCGGTGGACGCCGCTTTTGCAGGAGCGGCGCACGTGGCGCGCCTCAGTCTCGTCAACAACCGCCTTGTCGGCAACCCGATGGAGCCGCGCGCGGCGGTCGCGGAGTACGACCCGGCCGGCGACCGCACGACCTTGTGGACGACGTCGCAGTTCCCCCATGTGGTGCGGCTGCTGATGGGCAATTTCGTGCTGAAGATTCCCCAGCACAAGCTGCGGGTGGTCGCGCCGGACGTGGGCGGCGGCTTCGGCGTCAAGCAGTTCCACTACGCCGAGGAGGCGGTCGTCACCTGGGCGGCGCGCCGTCTCGGCCGTGCGGTCAAGTGGGTCTGCGAACGCAGCGAGGGGTTCATCTCCGACGCGCACGGGCGCGACCATGTTACCGAGGCGGAGATGGCGCTGGACGAGACGGGCAAGTTCCTCGCGCTGCGCGTCTCCACCCTCGCCAACATGGGCGGCTACCTCTCGACATTCGGCCCGAACATCCCGACCAATCTCTACGCGCCGCTGTTGGCCGGCGTGTACACGACGCCGGCGATCCATTGCGAAGTGAAGTGCGTCTTCACCAACACGGTGCCGGTGGACGCCTATCGCGGCGCCGGGCGGCCGGAGGCGACGTTCGTGCTGGAGCGCCTCGTCGATGTCTGCGCGGCCGAGCTGGGTATGGACCGCATCGCCATCCGCCGGCGCAACATGATCACCGCCGACGCCTATCCGTATCAGACGCCCGTGATGGTGCAGTACGACAGCGGCGATCCGGTCGGCTGCATGGATCGCGCGCTGGAGATCGCGGACTGGGCCGGTTTCCCGGCGCGACGCGAGGCGGCGGCCCGGCGCGGCGTCTACCGCGGCATCGGCATCAGCACGTATATCGAGGCCTGCGGCCTCGCGCCGTCGCGCATCGCGATCCGGCTCGGCGCGCGCGGCGGCCTGTATGAAAGTGCCGCGATCCGCGTGCATCCGACCGGGCATGTCACGGCGCTGATGGGCACGCACAGCCACGGGCAGGGCCACGAGACGACATTCGCGCAGATCGTCTCGGAGAAGCTCGGCGTGCCGGTCGAGAACGTGGATATCGTGTTCGGCGATACCGACCGCGTGCAGTTCGGCATGGGCACCTATGGCTCGCGGTCGCTCGTGGTCGGCGGCACCGCGCTGTCGAAGGCGGCGGACAAGATCATCCTCAAGGGCCGCAAGATCGCAGCCCACCAGATGGAGGCGGCGATCGATGACGTCGTGTTCGAGGGCGGCACCTTCCGGGTCGCCGGCACCGACCGGACGCGCAGCTTCGAGGAGATCAGCCTGTCGGCCTATGTGCCCGCCGACTTCCCGCTGGAAATCCTCGAGCCGGGGCTGGAGGAGCAGGCGTTCTATGATCCGGTCAATTTCACCTATCCGGGTGGCGCGCATATCGCCGAGGTCGAGATCGACCGCGAGACCGGCAGCGTGCGGCTCGTCTCCTATGTCGCCGTGGACGATGTCGGAACCGTCATAAATCCGATGATCGTGGCGGGCCAGCTGCATGGCGGCATCGTGCAGGGCGTCGGTCAGGCGTTGTGCGAGAACGCGGCCTATGACGAGGGCAGCGGGCAGCTCGTGGCCGGCTCGTTCATGGACTACTGCATGCCCCGCGCCGACATGATGCCGCGCATGCACGTGGAGACGCACAATACGCGCTGCTCACATACCGACCTCGGGACCAAGGGGTGCGGCGAGATGGGCACCATCGGATCGCCGGCGGCGGTGACGAACGCGATCGTGAATGCGCTGTCGGGGCTGGGCATCACCCATGTCGACATGCCGGCCAGTCCCAACCGCATCTGGCGCGTGATGCAGACGGCGCAGCTGCCACAGGCGGCGGAGTAGGTCGCATGCAACCCTTCACGTTCCGCCGTCCGGCCGACCTGTCCGAGGCATCCGCGCTGCTCGCCGCCGAGGGCGCGGTCGCGCTCGGCGGCGGCATGAGCCTGCTGCCCGTGCTGAAGCAGCGGCTGGCCGCACACGCGATGCTGGTGGATCTGTCGCGCCTGCCGCCGCTGCAGGGGATCAGCGCGACCGACGGCGTTCTCTACGTCGGCGCCGGCACGACGCACGCCGACGTGGCGGCGAGCCCGGTCGTGGCCGGCACGATCCCGGCGCTGGCCGCGCTCGCTGGCGGCATCGGCGATCCGCAGGTGCGCAACCGCGGCACGCTGGGCGGCGTGCTGGCGAACGCCGATCCGGCCGCCGACTATCCGGCCGCAGTCCTGGCGCTCGGCGCCGAGGTGGTGACCGACCGGCGCGCCATCCCGGCCGACGCATTCTTTCGCGGCCTGTTCCTGACCGCGCTCGAACCGGGGGAAATCATCACCGGCGTCCGCTTCCCGGTCCCCGCCGCCGCCGGCTATGCCAAGTTCCGCAGTCCGGCGTCGCGCTATGCGATCGTGGGCGTATTCGTCGCCCGCGGCGCCGGCGGCGTGCGCGTCGCGGTGACGGGCGCCGCCTCGTCCGTGTTCCGCGTGCCGCAGATGGAGCGGGCGCTGGACGCCGCGTTCACGCGGGACGCGCTGGCCGGCCTCACCGTCCCGCCCGAGGGGCTCAACGGCGACATCCATGCCGAGCCGTCATTCCGCGCGCATCTGGTCGGCGTGATGGCGCGGCGGGCGGTCGCGGCGGCCCTGGCCTAGGTGCCGACGCGGGGCATCGGACCGAGGCTGAGGTAATGCTGGAGATAGTCATGCAGCGCGCCGGCGGCGGCGGAGGTGGCGCCCGACGATTTGTAGAGGAGTAGTTCCACCGACGGGAGCGGCGGGAAGCCGTCGTCGTCGAGGGCGCGCAGCCCGTTGGCAAGGGCGCTGCGGCCGAGCACGGTGACCGCCATGCCGGCATACACGGCGGCCAGCAGCCCGCTCGCGCTTTCGCTGACGCAGGCGATGCGCCAGGGCCGGCCGACGCTGTCGAGGGCGGCGATCGCGTGTTCGCGGAAGATGTTGCCGCTTGGCAGCAGCGCGAGGGGCACGGGGCTTTCCTGATGCGCCCTCGACCCGGCGGCGACCATCCAGATGAGCTGTTCGCGATGCACGACGCGGCCGCCGGTGAAGTCGTTCATGCGGGTCACGAGGGCGATGTCGACATCCCCGCGCTTGACCTGGCTGACCAGCGGCGTCGAGAGGACGCAGCGCAGCTCCACCTGGATGCGCGGAAAGGCGCGGCAGAAGACGCTCAGGATCGGCGGCAGGATGTTGGCGGCATACAGATCGGGCGTGCCGAGGACGACATGCCCCTCGATCTGCGGCGAGGCGAGGCGCGAGAGCAGTTCGTCGTGCATGCGCACGATGGATTTCGCATAGGACAGGACAAGCGCCCCGTCCTCGCTCAGCACCACCCGGCGGTTGTCGAAGGTGATGAGGGACCGGCCGGTCAGATCCTCCAGTCGTTGGATCTGAAGTGATATAGCGGGCTGGGTACGACCGAGGCGCCGGGCCGTCTCGGTGATGCTGCCCGTCTCCACGACCGAGATCAGCGACCGCAGCATGCGCACGTCGAGGCTGATCAGATTCATCGCCACCACCTCCATGCAATCGCAATGCCGTCACCGGCCGCGTGCGTCCGGTCGCGCCTGACAGGCACGTGCGGTCCGTGCTAGCCGCCTATGGCGGGCACACAGGCAGGGCGGCGAGGCGGACATGAGCGACGAGCTTGTTCTTTATACACACCCGATGTCACGCGGGCGTATCGCGCGCTGGATGCTCGAGGAGGTCGGGGCGCCGTATCAGTGCGTGCTGCTCGACTACGGCACCACGATGAAATCTCCCGCCTATCTGGCGGTCAATCCGATGGGCAAGGTGCCGGCGCTGCGCCACGGCGATGCCGTCATCACCGAAACGGCCGCGATCTGCGCCTATCTCGCCGACGCCTTCCCCGACGCGGGTCTGGCGCCGCCGCCGGGCGACCGGCTGCGTGGGCCCTATTACCGCTGGCTGTTCTTCGCCGCCGGGCCGGTCGAGGCAGCGGTGACGAACCGGGCGCTCGGCGTCACCGTGCCGCCGGAGCGGGCGGCGATGGCCGGCTATGGCAGCTACGAGCGGGCGATGGACGGGCTGGAGGCGGCGCTCGGCGAGGGGCCGTATCTCCTGGGCGAGCGGTTCAGCGCGGCGGACGTGTATGTCGGATCGCAGATCGGCTTCGGCCTGCGGTTCGGGAGCATCGAACCCCGGCTTGCCTTCGTCACCTATCACGAGCGGCTCGCCACCAGGCCCGCGCTGCTGCGGGCCCAGGGGATCGACGACGCCGTGATCGCCCGGGGCCGCGAGCCGCCACCGGAGCCGGAAGCGGCACCGGAGTGATATGTCAGCCTGGACGCGACCCGGCCGCCCTC
The DNA here is from genome assembly GCF_000964365.1 of Acidisphaera rubrifaciens HS-AP3. GTDB lineage: Bacteria > Pseudomonadota > Alphaproteobacteria > Acetobacterales > Acetobacteraceae > Acidisphaera > Acidisphaera rubrifaciens. Next base: position 12,585 of record NZ_BANB01000240.1, read on the forward strand.
GCTAGACACGGCGGATGAAGATCTACGAGGGCGGGCGCGATCTGGACGGGGCGCAGGTGACGGTCGACGGGCGGCCGCTCGACCCGCGCCACGACCTGCGCCGCTACAGCCGGACCGGGTTCGAATGGACCTATGAGGGCGACGGGCCGCGCCAGCTCGCCCTCGCGCTGCTGGCCGATCACCTGGGCGACGATCAGGCGGCGTTGCGTCTGACCGAACCGTTCATGCGCCGGGTCGTGGCCGAGCTCGACAATGCGTGGCGGATGACGGGCGCCGACATCGATGCGGCGCTGGCGCGGCTGGCCGAATGACCGGACGCCAGCTGCCTGCCGCGCCGCTGACCGAGCGGGCCTATCGCGCGCTGGAGGAGCAGATCGTCACCCTGGCGCTCGAGCCCGGCGCGGTGGTCAGCGAGGCGATGCTGGCCGAGCGCCTGGGCCTTGGCCGGACCCCGGTGCGCGAGGCGTTGCAGCGTCTGGCGCGCGAGCATCTGGTGCAGATCCTGCCGCGGCGCGGAATTGTCGTCTCCGAGGTCAATGTCGGCACCCAGCTGCGGCTGCTGGAGACACGGCGGGAGCTGGAGCGACTGATCGCGCGCGCCGCCGCAAGGCGGGCCGACGCGCGAGAACGGGCCCGCTTCGCCGAGATCGCGGCGGAGATGCGGCTGAGTGCGGACAGCAACGACGAGACGGCGTTCCTGCGGCTCGACCGCGCGTTCAACCTGCTGCTGATGACGGCGGCGCGCAACGAGTTCGCCGAGGCCGCGATGCAGCTGATGCACGGTCTGGCGCGCCGCTTCTGGTACATCCACTGGCGCCAGAGCGCCGACCTGCCGCTGGCGGCCCGCCTGCACGCCGAGGTGGCGGAGGCCGTGGCGGCCGGGCATCCCGACATCGCCGCGGCCGCGTCCGACCGGCTGATGGATTATCTGGAGGATTTCACCCGCGCCACCCTGCACGCGGCGGCCTGAGACCCGGGCCGGTGTCGGCGCTTGCGCGCGGGCATGGCTCTGATATATTAGTGACCTATCACGACCGGGGAGGCGACCATGCCGACAACACGGCAGACCGCGCGGCAGGCGGCGTTCCGCGCCGATTTCCGCGCCCGCATCGCGCGGGCCTATGACGGATGGCTGCATGTGGCGCTGATCGCGGCGATCGGCTTCGCGACGATCTGGTACTGCGCGCGGCAGCTGCACGGCGTCGCCTGGTACGACTGGCTGGTGGTGCCGGTCGCCTTCGTGATCTCCAACGTGTTCGAGTGGTGGATCCACAAATTCGTCATGCACCGGCCGGTGCCGGGCTTCATGGGCATCTACAAGCGCCACACGCTCGCGCACCATCAGTTCTTCACGGAAAGCGAGCCGTCGTTCGACGACAGCCGCGATTTCCGCATCGTCTTCTTCCCGCCCTATGCGCTGGTCGCCTTCATCGTGATCAGCCTGCCCGCGGCGGCCGCGCTGATGGCGGTCGGGCTGCCGAATGCCGGCTGGCTGCTGCTGCTGACGAACGTGGGGCTGTATCTGAACTACGAGCTGTTCCATTACTGCTGTCACGTCAAGGACGACCGGATCGTCCGGCACATCCCGCTGGTCAACAGCATCCGCCGCCATCACATCGCCCACCACAACACGGCGATCATGATGGAGCGTAACTTCAACCTGACCTATCCGATCGCCGACTGGGTATTCGGCACGTCCGACCTGCGGCGCGGCCTGCTGGGTCATCTGTTCAACGGTTATTCGACGCGGCACGTGGCGCGCGACCTCAAGCGTGTGCGCAACACGCATGACGACCCGTCCGCGGGCCACACCGTGACGGTCGCGGCGGAATGAGCGCGCTGGCGAACGCGCCCGCCGGCAAGCTCAAGCGCGCGCGCGCGAGCCTGATCGGCGGGATCGCGGTGGGCATCTGCGTCGCCGTCCTGTGGGCGCTGATCGCGCGCGAGGCGGGTGCGGGCGCGGTGGTGGCGGCACTCGGCCTGCCGGCGGGGGCGGCGGTCGGCGCCTGGATACGCATCGCCGATCTTTAGACGCCCGGCGCATGACGGCGCTCTTGCGTCTGGCCTGGAATGTGCTTCCCTGCGGCACCCTGTCCAGACAGGGACAAAGCGGGAGGACGGCGTGATGAAGCGTGCGACGCTCGGCGTGCTGGCGGCGACGGCATTGGTAGCAGCGGGCGCGGGCGTGCCGGCGCGAGCGGCGGATCAGACGGCGAAGATCGGGATTCCGGTCGGCCTGTCGGGCGCCAACTCGGTCGTCGCACCCTCGGTCGTTCAGGCGGCGCAGCTTGCCGCCGCCGAGATCAACGCCCATGGCGGTATCCTCGGACGCAAGGTCGAACTCGCGGTCGCGGACGACGGCAGCGGCGCGGACGGCGCGGTCAAGGCGTTCACGTCGCTGATCTTCCAGGACCACGTGAACGCCATCATCACCATGGAGACGAGTGCCGCCCGCAATGCCGGCCTTCCGGTCGTCGCGCGCGGCAAGGTGCCGTTCATCTACACGTCCTATTACGAGGGACGGTCCTGCAGCCCCTATCTGTTCGTCGATGCGTGGGTGCCGGATCAGCAGGTCGCGTCGATCGTCGACTACTTCATGAAGGAGAAGGGCGCCAAGACCTTCTTCCTCGCCGGCAGCGACTATGCCTTCGGGCGCGGCATGCTTGAATACACCCGCAAATACATCACGGCCCATGGCGGCAAGGTGCTGGACGAGGAGTATCTGCCGATGGACGCGTCCGACTGGACGTCCGTCATCAGCAAGATACGCGCGGACAAGCCCGACGCGCTGATCACGTCGACCGCCGGCGGCGCGCCGAACGTCACGCTGACCAAGCAGTTGCGTGCCGCCGGTGTAAAGGTGCTGTTCGGCAACCTCGCGGTGGACGAAGGGACGGCGAAGGCGATCGGCGCGGATGCCGCCGGCGTCTACATCTCGCAATCCTATTTGACGACGATCGACAGCCCGGAGAACAAGGCCTTCATCGCCGGTCTCGACAAGATGTTCGGCGACAAGGTCAAGACGCCCAATGACCTGTCCGAGCCGGAATACGACGGGATCTACCTGTACAAGGCCGCGGTCGAGAAAGCGCACAGCTTCGACACCAAGGCGGTGCTGGCCGCCCTGCCCCACGTGTCGTTCACCGGCGCGCGCGGCGCGATCACGATGGATCATCAGCACCACGCACCGCTGACCATGTATCTGGGACAGGTGCAGCCGGACGGCAGCGTGAAGGTGATCAAGACCTTCCCGCATGTCGATCCCGGCAATCAGTGCCCGAAGCTGAAGTCGTGACTTGATCGGGCTTCTGCTCGACGTCGCGACGACGGCGGCGATCTTGTTCGTGGTCGCCGCCGGCCTGCTGATCACCTTCGGCGTCCTGAAGATCATCAACTTCGCCCATGGCGGGTTCCTGACCGTCGGCGGCTATGCGGCGCTGGTGGTGACGCAGGCCGGCGGCAGCCCGTGGCTGGCGGCACCCGCCGCCTTCGTTGCGGGCGTCGTCCTCGGCGCGGCGGTAGAGCGGGTGATCGTCCGGCCGCTGTATAGCCGGCCGCTGGATGCGATCCTGGCGACCTGGGGCCTCGGCATCGTCATCGTGCAGCTGATTACCCTAGCCTTCGGCCGCGGCACCAATTTCGTGCCAAGCCCGGTCAGCGGCGCGGTGGCCGCGTTCGGGACGGACTATTCGGCGTGGCGGTTGATCATGCTGGTGGTCGCGGTGCTGCTCGCGGCAGCGCTCGCGGCGCTGTTGCAGGGCACCCGGCTCGGGCTCGAGGCACGCGCCGTCATCATGAACGAGGAACTGGCGCAGGGGCTCGGCATCGACAGCACCCGCGTGCGCTTCGTCACCTTCGCCCTCGGCGCCGGGCTCGCGGCGTTCGCGGGCGCGCTGATCACGCCGCTGCTGAGCGTCGATCCGCTGATGGGCGTGCCGTGGCTGCTCAACGCCTTCATGCTGGTGCTGGTCTCCGGCACGTCGCTGGCGAGCCTCGGCCTCGCCTCGCTGCTGCTGGGCGGGGCGCAGGTGGTGATCAGCACCTATGGCAACCCGGTGCTGGGCGCGCTGTCGATCGTGGTCCTGGCGGCGGTGCTGCTGCGTATCCGCCCGGCGGGCTTCGCGCGTGGCTAGGACGCCCCTGCTGCGCGGTGGCGTCGCGGTGGCGATCGCGGCGGCGCTGGTGCTCGCCGCCCCGCTCGCGCTCGATCAGTACGCGATCAGCATCCTGATCCGCTCCTTCCTGTTCGGGGCGATCGCGGTCACGGTCGACATCCTGTGGGGCTATTGCGGCGTGCTGTCCTTTGGACAGGCGACGTATTTCGGCATTGGCGCCTATGCGTTCGGCCTCGCGGTGACGCAGATCGGCCTGTCGCCCGGCGTCGCCCTCGGCGCGCTCGCCGCCGGCTGCGCGGTCTCGGCGCTGGTCGCGTGGCTGATCGCCTGGCTCGGCTTCGGGCCGCGCGTGACCCCGCTCTATATCTCCGTCATCACGCTGGTCGAGGCGGTGATCTTCGTGCAGCTGATCTATTCCGGCGGCGATTTCACCGGATCGAGCAGCGGGCTGTCGGGATTCGACACGTTCGACGTGTCGATGGAGGGGTGGTTCCGCATCGCGGGCCTGTTCCTGCTGGCGGCCGTGGTGCTCGGCGCGATCCTGGTGCGCAGCGATGCCGGACGCCTGCTGGTCGCGATACGCGAGAACGAGCAGCGGTGCCGTTATTGCGGCATCGCGACCGCGCGGGTGAAGGGCGTGCTGCTGGCGGGCGCGGCGGTGATCGCCGCCCTCGCCGGCTATGCCTATGCCGGCTACACGGACGTGATCGCGCCCGATCTCGGCAATTTCCAGTTCGGCACGGAGCTGGTGATCTGGGTGGCGCTGGGCGGTCGCGGCACGCTGTACGGGCCGGCGGCGGCCGCGGTGCTGATCGACTACGCGAGCGCCTATCTGGGCGGCACGCTGCCCTTCATCTGGCAGCTGATCGTGGGTCTCGTGTTCATCGTCGTGATCGTGCTGATGCCGCAGGGGATCGGTCCGGCGGTCGCCTCGCTCGCGCGCCGGCGTCCGCGCGCGGTGGCGCCGCCCGCGCTCGCGACGGTCGCCGATGCCGAGGTGGGCGGCGATGCGGCGAAGCCGGCCATCGCCGTCGCGGGTCTGTCGCGCCATTACGGCAGCCTGCGGGTGCTCGACGGCATCGACTTCACCGCGCGGGCGGGCGAGCTGGTCAGCCTTGTCGGCCCGAACGGCGCGGGCAAGACGACGCTGATCCGCTGCCTGTCCGACGGCGCCGAGCGCAGCGGCGGAAGCGTCGCGATCGAGGGCACGCCGATCGGGCGCGCGGCGCCGGAAGCCTGCGTCCGGCTCGGGCTGGGGCGGAAGTTCCAGGCCCCGAACGTATTCGAGACATTGACCGTCGCGGACGCGCTGCGGATCGCGCGCGCGCGGCAGGAGCGGCTGTCGCCCTGGCGGCGCGCGCAGTCGATCGCCCTGCCCGCCGCCGCACGGCTCGTGCTTCAGGCGACGGGGCTGGAGGACGCGCTGGCAACGGAGGTCCGCCACCTGTCGCACGGGGCGAAGCAGGCGCTGGAGCTGGCGATGGTGCTGGCGATGCAGCCGCGCGTACTGCTGCTCGACGAGCCGACGGCGGGGCTGACCAAGGGCGAGCGCACGCTGATCGGCGGCATCCTGACCGACCTCGTCCGCCGACATGGCCTGTGCATCCTGCTGGTCGAACACGACCTCGAGTTCGTGCGCGAGATCAGCTCGCGCATCATCGTCCTGCATCAGGGCCGCATCCTGCTCGACGGCAGCGTGGCGGAGGTGACGGGATCGGAGCTTGTGCGCAGCATCTACACCGGGACACCGGAGCCGGCGGCGGCATGAGCGCGGCGCTGGATATCGACGGCGTGACCGCCGGCTATGGCGAATCGATGGTGTTGCGCGACGTGCGCCTGTCGGTGGCGCCGGGCGAGGTGGTCGCGGTCCTCGGCAAGAACGGCATGGGCAAGACGACGCTGCTCAAGACCGTCATGGGCTTCCTCCCGGCACGCGCGGGGCGCGTGCGCATCGCGGGGGCGGACGTCACCGGCACGCCCCCGCACCGGCGCGCCGCCCGCGCCGTCGCCTATGGCCCGCAGGACCGGGCGATCTTTCAGGAGCTGACGGTCGGCGAGAACCTGCGTCTCGCCCTGCCGCGCGGCGTCCGCGACATGCAGGCGGGCATCGAGCGGCTGGCGGCGTTCTTTCCGTTCCTCGCCAGCCGTCAGCGCCAGCGCGCCGGGACATTGAGCGGCGGCGAGCAGAAGATGCTCATCATGGCCCGCGCGCTGCTGACGCGCCCGCGCCTGCTGCTGATCGACGAGATCACCGAAGGGTTGCAGCCGTCGGTGATCACGCGGCTGGGCGAGGTGGTGCGCGCCGAGCGGGCGGCGTCCGGGATCGCCGTGCTGCTGGTCGAACAGAACGTGGGCTTCGCGCTGTCCGTCGCCGACCGCTATGCGGTGCTGGCGCGGGGCGAGATCGCCGACGAGGGGCCGGCGGATGCGGACGCCGCGGCGCGCGTGGCCGCGCATCTGTCGGTCTGACGGGAGGACGCATGCAGCTCAACACGTTCTCGATCGCGGCGCGCTGCCCGCGCACCGGGCAGCTCGGCGTCGCGGTGAGCACGGCGGTTCCGGCCGTCGGCGCCATCTGCCCGCGCATCGTCGCGGCGGTCGGGGCGGTCTCCACCCAGGCCTGGGTGAATCCCTACCTCGCGGTCGATGCGCTCGACCGGCTGGCGGCGGGCGATGCGGCGGAAACGGCGCTGGCGGCGGCACTGGCCGCGGACCCGTCGCGCGGCGTGCGTCAGATCGGCGTGGTCGATGCGGCCGGACGGGCGGCGGCGTTCACGGGCGAGGACTGCACGCCCTGGTTCGGGCACCGAACCGGCGCGGGATACGCGATCCAGGGCAACATGCTGACCGGCCCCGAGGTGCTGGAAGCGATGGAAGCCGCCTTCCTCGGCAGCGAGGCGAGCGAGCTCGCGGAACGGCTGCTGCTGACGCTGGAGGCAGGACAGGCGATGGGAGGCGACAAACGGGGCAAGCAATCCGCCGCGCTGGTCGTGTACGAGGCGGAAGCCTATCCGCTCGTCGACCTGCGCGTGGACGAGCACCGTCACCCGGTGGCCGAACTGCGCCGCATCTGGCCGATCTATCTCGCGCAGTTGCGGCCGTTCATCGCGGGGATGACCCGCCGGGGCAGCGCGCCGCCGCCCGCGCCGGAGGCCGTGGTGCGAACCTTGCTCATCCCGCCGCCGTATCGGCCCGGCGGTGGCGGCAGCGTCTGATCCGGTCGGTGCCGATATACCAGCAGGAGCCCGCATGCCCATGCACCACACGATCCCGCCGACGCCAGAAAACATGGTGCTCGGCTATCTCGACGCGACCACGCAGCCGGTGCTGGAGGTCGATTCCGGGGACACCGTCACCCTGTCGTCCTTCCCGGCGGGCGGGCGGGAGTCGCTGCCGGCGGATCGGAGCCTGTGGCCGGCCGACTACCTCGCGGCGCTCGACACGCTGCCGCCCGGTCCCGGGCCGCACTTCATCACCGGCCCGGTCTATGTGCGCGGCGCGAAGCCCGGCGACACGCTGCAGGTCGACATCCTGGACGCGAAGCCGACGATGGACTGGGGCTTCGTCGCGATCCTGCCGCTGCTCGGCACGCTGCCCGAGGAGTTCACGGATTACGAGCACATCCATCCGCGCATCGACCATGCCCGCAATGTCTGCACGCTGCCCTGGGGCACGGAACTGCCGCTCGATCCGTTTTTCGGCATCATCGGCGTGGCGCCGCCGCGCGCCTGGGGCCGCTGCGCCTCGCCGGTGCCGCGCGCGTTCGGCGGCAACATGGACAACAAGGAGCTGAAGCCCGGCGCGACGCTGTATCTGCCGGTCTTCAACGAGGGTGCGCTGTTCTTCGCGGGGGACGGGCATGGCGTGCAGGGCGACGGCGAGGTGTGCATCACGGCGCTGGAGACCGGGCTCGCGGGCTCTTTCCGGCTGACGGTGCGGCGCGATTTCCGCGTCGATTTCCCCTTTGCCGAGACGCCGACCCATCTGATGTCGATCGGACTCGACGAGGATCTCGACGACGCGGCGAAGCAGGCGGTGCGCGAGATGGTGAAGCATGTCTGCGCCCGCACGAACCTCAATCGCAACCAGGCCTATATGCTGTGCAGCCTGATCGGCGATCTGCGCGTGACGCAGACGGTGGACGGCAACAAGGGCGTGCACATGCTGCTCGCCAAGAAATACCTGTAGGCGCCGCTATACGGCCCCCGCCGCGCGCAGCGCCTGCCAGATACGGGCGGGCGTGGCGGGGCCGCTATCGAGATGCGCGCCGACCGGCGCGAGCGCGTCGTTGACCGCGTTCATCAGCGCCCCGATCGCCCCCATCGTGCCACCCTCCGCCATGCCCTTGATCCCGGCCGGCGTCGCCGGGCTGGCGGTATCGAGGTGGTGCAGGTCGAAATCCGGCAGGTCGGCGGCGCGCGCGACCGCGTAGTCCATGAAGCTGCCGGCCAGCGCCTGCCCGTCGGCGTCATACGCCGCATGTTCCATCAACGCGCCCGACAGCCCCATCGAGGTCGCGCCCTGCGTCTGCCCGGCGACCACCAGCGGATTGATGCGCGTGCCCGCGTCCTCCGCGACGACATAGCGGAGGATGCGCGGCGTGCCGGTGGCGCGGTCGATCTCGACCAGACAGGCGTGGGTGCTGTTGCTGTAGGTCATCGCCGGCGGATCATAGGCAAGCACGACGTGCAGCCCAGGCTCGACACCCGGCGGCAGGCGCAGCGGGTCCAGATACGCCAGACGCGCGATGTCGGCGAGCGTGAGGCCGGCCGGCTGCCACGCATCGTCGATCCGCCGCAGCACGACGCCGTCGCGCAGCGTGAGCGCGTCGGCCGCGTTGAGGCCCAGCATCGCGGCGGCGATCGCCAGCACCTTCGCGCGCATGCGCTGGCCCGCGAGGAAGAGTGCCCCGCCGCCGGCCGTCGCGCCACGCGCGCCGCGACTGCCCATGCCATAGGGCGCGATGTCAGTATGGCCGAGTTGCACCACCACGTCGTCGGGCGCGGCGCCGAGCCCGGCGGCGAGCGCCTGGGCGAGCGTGGTCTCGTAGCCCTGACCCGAGCCCATCAGGCCGCAGCTGCCGATCACCGCGCCGGACGGCTCGACCCGGACGGACGCCGCCTCGTGTCCCGAACCGGGGATGCCGGCCGCCTTGTAGAAGGCCGAGCCATAGGTCGTGCTCTCGACGACGTTGCAGAGGCCGATGCCGAGCAGCGGCCCGTCGTCCGTCCTCTGCCGCGCGCGCGCCGCCGCATAGCCGATCGCCGTCGCCGCCGCGTCCTGCGTCGCGGCGGGCGTGATCGCGTCGTAGCGTTCGCCGGTCGCGGTGACATACGGCAGATCGGCGGGACGCAGCAGGTTGCGCGCCCGCACCTCCAGCGGGTCGCGATCCAGTGCCCGCGCGACCGCGTCGAGCGTCCCGTCCATGACCCATGACGTGATCGCCATCGGCGCCCGCATCGGCCCGGACGGCGCCTTGTTCGTCAGCCACACGCGCACGTCGTAGCCGTACTGCGCGATCCGGTACGGACCGGGGAGGATGAGCGCGATCACCCGCGCCATGTAGTTGGCGGGAAAGAAGCACCACGCGCCGAAATCGGCGTCGATCTCGCAGGAGAGCGCGAGGATGGTGCCATCGTCGTCGACGGCGGCGCGCGTCGCGACCGTGTCCTCGCGCGCATGCAGGGCGGCGATCAGGTTCTCGCCGCGTCCCTCGTGCCAGCGCACGGGACGGCGCAGCAGGCGGGCGGCGGCCGCGACGGCGAGGTCCTCGCGCAGCACCACGATCTTCTGCCCGAACGCGCCGCCGATATCGGGGCAGTCGATCGTCACCTGGCTTTCGCGCAGACCCAGCCGGGCGGCGAGCGCGGTGCGGTAGGGATGCGGCGCCTGCGTGCCGATGCGCATGGTCAGATGCGCGCGGCCCTCGTCCCACAATGCGATGCAGCCGCGCGGTTCCAGCGGCGCGTGCGTCTGCCGTTGCTGACCGAACCGCGCGGTCACGACGCGGGGCGCGGCGGGGAAGGCATCGGCGAGGCCCGGCGTCGCGTAGCCCTGGCGGGAGACCAGGTTGGATGGCAACGCAGAATCGACGCGCGGCGCACCCGCGGCGGCGGCCGTGGCGACGGAGGTCACCGCCGCCAGCGGCGACCAGGCGACCTCGACCGCCTCGGCCCCGTCGCGCGCCGCGGCGCGATCCTCGGCCAGCACGATCGCGACCGGATCGCCCGCGAAGCGCGCCGCGTGGATCGGCAAAGGCGGCATCTCGACCGGGTACAGCCCGTCGATCGGCGGCGCGATGCGCAGCGGGGCTGCAAGCGTCGCAAGGTCGGCGCCGGTGAGCACCGCGACGACGCCCGGCACCGCGCGCGTCGCCGTCGCGTCGATGCGGTCGATGACGGCGCTTGCGTGCGGGCTGCGGACGAACGCTGCATACAGGCAGCCGGGGACAGCGATATCCTCGACGTAACGGCCGAGACCGCGCAACAGCCGCGCATCCTCGCGCCGCGGCAGCGCGGCGCCGAGCGGCGGTTCAGTCAACGGCTGCCGGCACCAGCAACGCCGTCAAGACCTCGCGCAGGCGCGGCGGCAGCGCGGTCGGCCGGTTGGTCACGCGATCGACATAGACATGCACGAAATACCCCTGGGCCGAGGCGGTCTCGTCGTCATTGCGGAACAGGGCGACCTCATAGCGCACGCTGCTGCCGCCGAGCCGCGCCACGCGCAGACCGGCATCGACCGTATCGGGAAAGGCGACCGGGCTGAAATAGGCGCATTGCGTCTCGACCACGAGGCCGATCACGGGACTTTCGGCGATGTCGAGCACGCCCGCCTCGATCAGGTGCGCGTTCACGGCCGTGTCGAAGAACGAGTAATAGACGACGTTGTTGATGTGCCGGTAGGCATCGTTGTCCATCCAGCGCGTCGTGATCCGCCGGAAGGCGCGATAGGCGTCGCGCCGCTCGGGTGTCTGCCGCCCGCCGCCCTGCCCTGCCGTCACGGAACCCTCCGTCGTCGCCCGATGACCCCGCGTTAGCGGACGGCGCCGAAGCGGGCAAGATGCGGCAAACGGGAGACACAGCACATGTCCGGGTCCGCGCCCTACACGGCCACCGCCGCCTTTCTCGACGCGCTTCTGGAAGCGGGCGTCGAGTATCTGTTCGCCAATCTCGGCAGCGACCATCCGGCGCTGGTGGAGACGCTGGCCGCCGCGGCGGCGACCGGGCGTCCCGTGCCACGCCTGATCATCTGTCCGAACGAGATGGTGGCCCTCTCCTGCGCGCACGGCCACGCGCAGACGAGCGGCCGGCCGCAGGCGGTCATCGTGCATGTCGAGTGCGGGACGCAGGCGCTGGCGGGCGCGGTGCACAACGCGGCGAAGGGACGGGTGCCGGTGCTGATCTATGCCGGCGCCTCGCCGTTCACGCAGGAGGGCGAGCTGCCGGGCAGCCGCAACGAGTTCATCCAGTGGATACAGGACGTGGCCGACCAGCGCGGGCTGGTGCGCGGCTATGTCAAATACGAGAACGAGTTCCGCACGCCCCACCATGTCGGACAACTGGTCCACCGGGCGCTGCAGATCGCCCGCAGCGATCCCCCCGGCCCCGTGTATCTGATGGGGCCGCGCGAGGTGATGGAGGCGCCGGCCGCGCGATCGCCGATCGACGTGCGCGACTGGCCGCCGCTGCCTTGTCGCGCGCGAGGCGGCGACGCACGATAATCCCTGATTCCCACCAGGCCTGAGACACAGGAGCCTTCGCCGGATGGACGACGACGTGCGCACGCTTGCCTTCGACATCGGCGGCACGCGGCTGAAGGCGGCGCTGCTCGACCATGACGGCCGGCTGATCGGCGCGCCCGTCCGCACGAATACGCCGCATCCCGGCGGCCCGGACGTCGTCATCCCGCTGCTCATCGACCTCGCGCGGCAACTCGACCGCTTCGACCGCATCTCGATCGGCTTCCCCGGCGTGGTGCGCGCCGGCACCATCCTGACCGCGCCCAATCTCGGCACCGATGCGTGGCGCGGCACGAAGCTCACGGAGCGTCTGTCGCAGGGCCTCGGCAAGCCCGCGCGCGCCCTCAACGACGGCAGCGTGCAGGGCCTCGGCGTCATCCGCGGGCAGGGGGTGGAGGTGTGTATCACCCTCGGCACCGGCATGGGCTTCGCGCTGTTCCGCGACGGCCGCCTCGCCCCGCATCTGGAGATGGGCCAGCACCCGGTCCGCAGCGACACGTCATACGACCACTATGTCGGCAACGCCGCCCTCTCGTCGGTCGGGCACAAGCGCTGGAACAAGCGGGTGCAGCGGGTGATCGGCTATCTCGCGACGCTGACCAACTACGACACGCTCTACATCGGCGGCGGCAACGCGAAGTCGATCCGCTTCAACCTGCCGGCCCGGGTGCAGATCGTCTCCAACCAGGCCGGGCTGACCGGCGGCGTGAAGCTGTGGGACGCGCTGCCGGAGGCGGATTTCGCCGCCTGACGCGCCTCATCCGGACGTGACGTGGCGGCGCAGCAGCCGGTGGGC
>NZ_BANB01000239.1 GCF_000964365.1 Acidisphaera rubrifaciens HS-AP3
GGCGCTGCGGGCGGAGATCGAGCGGCTGCGCGGCGAACTCGCGCACGTGCAGGCCGCCGCCCTGACGGCGCCCCCGGACGTCCCGCCCGCCGCACCCCATACCGCCTCGCATGGGGCGGCGGAGGAGCGGGCGGTTTCGAAAATGACGGAGAGCGTCGAAAAACCTACAAGAAAGGTTGAGAAGGCTGCCAAAAATTAGATTATAGTCCCGTTAACGGTAACGTGCGCGTGTGTGCGGCCCGCATCATCGCCCGTGGCGGGCAACGGCCGCCCCGGCCGTAGACGTGCCGCACGCGCCGCGGCGGTTCATGCCAGGCGCGGGAGGATACGGCAGTGGCGGATCAGGCGGACATCGCACGGCCCAGGGCCGGCGGCGGCACGGGCGGGGACGAGAGCGCGGGCGCGGGCGACGAGGATCTGTCCGAGCCACGCGCCAGCACGCGGGCCAGTACCGCGGACCGCCACGTGGGCAGCCGCATCCGCGAGCGGCGGGTCATGCTGGGCCTGTCGCAGCAGCAGCTCGCGCAGATGATCGGCGTCACCTACCAGCAGGCGCATAAATACGAGCGCGGGCTGAACCGCATCTCCGCCGGGCGGCTGTACGAGATCGCGCAGGTGCTGAACGTGCCGATTTCCTGGTTCTTCGAAGGGCTCACCCCGGACAGCGGGCCGATCGAGCTGTCGCCGCGCCAGCGCATGTGCCTTGAACTCGCGCGCAATTTCGCGGCGATCGACAACGAGAAACATCAGGAGGCGCTGAGCCAGATGGCCCGCGCCCTCGCCGCGCAGGCCCCCGGCCGTCCAGCCGGACGGGAGACCGACACCGACTGACGCGGACCGGCGCCGCATGCCCGCATACCCCGGTACCGGCAACCCCCGGCGGCACCCGTCCGTTGGCACACGCAGTGACCGGGACGGAGCGGGTGCATGGCGGGACACAGGCGGCGGTGGTGGGCGATCGGGCTCGGCGTGCCGGTGGCGCTCATCGCGATCGTGGCCCTGCTGTTCCGCTGGGACTGGCTGATCCCGTTCGTGGACGCGCGCGCGAGCGCCGCGCTGCATCGCGACGTGCGGATCGGCCATCTGCATGTCACCCTCGGCCGGCAGACCGTCGTCACGGCCGAGGATGTGCGCGTCGCCGACCCGGCCGGGTTCCCCGCCGACGATGCCTTCGCGACCGCGCGGCGGCTCGCCATCACGGTCGACATCTGGGGCTTCCGGCATGACCGGTCGGTGCTGCGCATCCCGGTGATCGACGTCGATGCCCCGCGCGTGACGGTGGCGACGGACAAGGACGGCAAACCGAATTACGACCTCGCGCTCGGCGGGGGCGGCGGCGGCGGGCCGGCGGTGAAGATCGGCGCGCTGCGCATCGAGGACGGGCAGGCGCATGTGGACATCCCGAAGCTGCGCGCCCGCTTCGACGTGGCGGTGGCGACCGAGGACGAGGCGGCTGCCGGCACCGCCCACGCGGACGCCGCCGGCGGCGCGGCGGCGGCACAGGGCGGACGCATACGCGCCGAGGCGCACGGCACCTATGCCGGGCAGCCGATCACCGCCCGTTTCGTGGGCGGGGCGCTGCTGGGTCTGCGCGACGCGCACACGCCCTATCCGATTGACCTGCATGTCGAGAACGGGCCCACGCGGGTGGCGCTGACCGGCACGGTCGATGATCCGCTGCATTTCCGCGGCACGGCGCTGAAGCTGTCCTTCGCCGGTCCCGACATGTCGCTGCTGAAGCCGCTGACGGGCGTGCCGATCCCGCGCACGCCGCCCTTCGCGGTGACCGGCGACCTGACCTATGCGGACGGGCGGATCACGTTCCGCCATGCCGCCGGCACGCTGGGACGCAGCGACATCGAGGGCGACGTCGCGATCACGCCGCCCGAGGGCGGGCAGCGGCAGAAGGTGGTGGCGACCCTCGCCTCGCGCCGCGTGGACATGCAGGACCTCGGCGGCTTCATCGGCTCCACGCCGGGCGATACCGGCGAGCGCGGGCAGACGGCGGCGCAGCGGCGGCAGGTGGCGGCGGCGGAGGCGAGCCCGAAGCTGCTGCCCGACCGGCCGATCAACATCCCCCGTCTGCGCGCCGCCGACGTGCATCTGGACTACAAGGCCGCGTCGATCGAGGGCTCGGCGAAGCTGACCGGGCGGGGCACGCCGCTCGATAACCTCTCGGTGGTGCTCGACCTCGACGACGGCGCGATCCGGGTGCATCCGATCGTCGCCGGCATCGGCACCGGCCGCGTCGTTGGCGACATCGCGCTGACGCCCGTCAGCGACACCAGCACGCGGCTGCATGCCAACGTCGATTTCGACCGGGTGAGCATCGCGCGGCTGATGCAGTCGGCGGGGTTCAGCGGCGCGGGCGTGATCGGCGGACATGCCGAGATCGACAGCGCCGGCCGTTCGCTCGCGCAGTTCGCGGCGAATGGCAACGGCGGCGTGCGGCTGGCGACCTCCGGCGGGGAGCTGAGCGCGCTGCTTGTCGCGCTGTCGGGACTGCAGTTCGGCAACGCGCTGGTCTCCGCCCTCGGTCTGCCGGAGCATGCGCGGCTGCGCTGCATGGTGGCGGACATGCCGCTGCGTCACGGAATACTCGACTCGCGGCTGCTGTTGATCGATACCGACGAGAGCAACATCCGCGCGACCGGGACGGTCGATTTGCGCGACGAGCGGATCGACCTGCGGCTGGAGACGAATGCCAAGCATTTCAGCATCGGCTCGCTGCCCACGCCGATCGATATCGGCGGCACGCTCAAGCACCCGTCGGTGGCCCCCGCGATCGGGCCGCTGGCGGCGCGCGGCGGGGCGGCCGTGGCGCTCGGCGTGTTGCTGACGCCGCTGGCGGCGCTGTTGCCGACGATTCAGCTCGGCACCGCCGAGAACCATGACTGCCGCGCGCTGATCGCGCAGACCGAGACGCCGGCCCGCGCGCCCGAGACGCGGCGACGGCCGCCGGCGCGATGAGCGCGGACCCGGCCGCGCCCACGGCCGCGCCCCCGGCCGCGCCCCC
>NZ_BANB01000238.1 GCF_000964365.1 Acidisphaera rubrifaciens HS-AP3
TGCTGCGCGCCTGGCGGCGGCTCGCGTGGTGGCTGGACGGCGTGGTGGCCACGCCCCGGCTGCGGCTGGCGGCGCTGCTGCTGCTGGACGGCTGGACGCAGGACGGGGTGCGGCAGGCCTATTCGGGCGGCCAGTATGCGCCCGAGGCGCTGACGGCGGCGGAGCGGGGGGCGCTGGCGCGGCTGGCGGGCCACACGCTCGATCACCCGGCGATGCCCGACGCGGTGCGGCTCGAACTGCCGGACTGGATCTATCCGCTGCTCGCCGCGCAATACGGTCCGGCGCTGCCGGCCGAGGCGGCGGCGTGGCTGACGGAGGCGCCGCTCGACCTGCGCGCCAACCTGCTGAAGACGACGCGCGAGGCGGCGCGGGCGGCGCTGGCGGCCGAGGGGATCGAGGCGGTGCCGACGCCGCTCTCGCCCTGGGGCCTGCGCATCGCCGGGCGGCTGCCGGTGACGACGGGGGCGGCGTTCCGCGACGGGCTGGTGGAGATCCAGGACGAGGGCAGCCAGATCGTCGCCCTGCTGGCCGACGCGCGGCCGGGACAGCGTGTGGCCGATATCTGCGCGGGCGCGGGCGGCAAGACGCTGGCGCTGGCGATGACGATGGAGAACCGCGGCCACATCGTCGCCTGTGACGTCTCCGCGCCGCGGCTGGACGGGGCGGTGCGGCGGCTGCGCCGGGCGGGGGCGCACAACGTCGAGCGGCATCTGTTCGTGCCGGGCGACAAATGGGCCAAGCGCCGGGCGGGGACGTTCGACCGGGTGCTGGTCGATGCGCCCTGCACCGGCACCGGCACGTGGCGGCGCAATCCGGACGCGCGGCTGCGGCTGTCGGCGCAGGATCTGGCGGAGCTGACGGTGCGGCAGGCGGCGATCCTGGATGATGCCGCGGGACTGGTTCGCAAGGGCGGGCGTCTGATCTACGCTACGTGCTCCGTGCTCGATGCGGAGGACGAAGCGACCGTGTCCGCCTTTCTCGACCGCCATCCCGGCTTCCGCCCGCTGCCGCCCGCCGCGGCGTGGCCGGAGGCGCCCGCCGGCCTCGGCGCCGGCCCGTATCTGCGCCTGACGCCCGCGCGCCACGGCACGGACGGGTTCTTCGCCGCCGTGCTGGAACGGACCCCGTGATCACGCTGCGCCGCGCCCGGCCGGGCGATGCGGTGGCGATCGGCGCCGTGCATGTCGCCGTCTGGCGCAACTCCTATCCGGGGCTGGTGCCGGACGACTACCTCGCCGGCCTGTCGGTGCCGCGGCAGGCGGCCCATTACGAGAGCATCATCCGCGGCGGCGGCGGCGGCATCTATGTCGCGACCGCGTCCGGCCTGGATGTGCCGAACGGCGGGTCGGCGCGGATCGTGGGCTTCGTCACCGCCGTCCGTGCCCGGGCGGGCGCGATGGCGGACCCGCGCCTCGGCGACGGGGAGATCGAGACGCTCTATGTCCTCGACGACTGGCGCGAGCGGGGCATCGGCCGGCGGTTGATGCGGGCGGCGGCCAACAGCCTCGCCGAGTCGGGATGCCGGTCGGTCTATCTGTGGGTGCTGCGCGACAACCCGAGCCGCTGGTTCTACCGCAGGCTGGGCGGCGAGGCGGTGGCGGAAAGCCCGATCAGCGTCGCCGGCCGGCCGCTGGTGCAGACCGCCTTTGCCTGGGACCCGATCGACAAGCTGCTGCAGGCCTCGCCGCTCGCGTCCTGAGCCCGCCGGCGCACTTGCGTCCCGCCTGCCTGCGTGCTGCTAGACCTCGGGGATGAACACCGCCCCCGATCCCGCCGATCCCGTGGCAGGCCTTGCCGCCGAACGGGTCCTCATCCTCGATTTCGGCAGCCAGGTGACGCAGCTGATCGCGCGCCGGCTGCGCGAGGCGGGCGTCTATTGCGAGATCTGGCCCTATACCGCCGACGCCGCCCGCGCCGCCGCCTTTGCCCCGCGCGGCGTGATCCTGTCGGGCGGGCCCGCGAGCGTGACGGAGGCGGACGCGCCGCGCATCCCGGGCTGGGTGCTGGACGCGGGGGTGCCCGTCCTCGGCATCTGCTACGGCGAGCAGGCGCTGTGCGCGCAGCTGGGCGGCGAGGTCGCGGGATCGGACCACCGCGAGTTCGGCCGCGCGGTGATCGAGATCGTCGACGACTGCCCGCTGTTCGCCGGCGTGTGGGCGCGCGGCGCGCGCGAGACGGTGTGGATGAGCCACGGCGACCGGGTGACGCGCCTGCCGCCCGGCTTCCGCGCCGTCGGC
The DNA here is from genome assembly GCF_000964365.1 of Acidisphaera rubrifaciens HS-AP3. Lineage (GTDB taxonomy): Bacteria > Pseudomonadota > Alphaproteobacteria > Acetobacterales > Acetobacteraceae > Acidisphaera > Acidisphaera rubrifaciens. The sequence goes on from NZ_BANB01000238.1 coordinate 2,238, forward strand.
GTGTCCGAGGGCGCGCCGTTCGCCGCCATCGCCGACGACGCGCGGCGCCTGTACGGCGTGCAGTTCCACCCGGAGGTCGTGCACACGCCGCACGGCGCGCAGCTGCTGCGCAACTTCACGCACGGCGTGTGCGGCCTGTCGGGCACGTGGACGATGGCCGGCTTCCGCGACGCGGAGATCGCGCGCATCCGCGCACAGGTGGGGGACGCGCGGGTGATCTGCGGCCTGTCGGGCGGCGTTGATTCCGCCGTCGCGGCGGCGCTGATCCATGCCGCGATCGGCCCGCAGCTGACCTGCATCTTCGTCGATCACGGCCTGCTGCGCGCGGGCGAGGCGGCGCAGGTGGTGGAGACGTTCCGCGACCGCTTCAACATGCGGCTGGTGCATCGCGACGCGGGCGACCTGTTCCTCGGCGCGCTGGCGGGGGTCACGGACCCCGAGGTCAAGCGCAAGACGATCGGCCGGCTGTTCGTCGAGGTGTTCGAGGAGGAGGCGCAGCGCCTGGGCGGCGCCGACTACCTGGCGCAGGGGACGCTGTATCCCGACGTGATCGAGAGCGTGAGCGTGACCGGCGGCCCGAGTGTGACGATCAAGAGCCACCACAATGTCGGCGGCCTGCCGGAGCGGATGCGCATGCGCCTGATCGAGCCGCTGCGCGAGCTGTTCAAGGACGAGGTGCGCGCGCTGGGCCGCGAACTGGGCCTGCCGGAGGCGATCGTCGGGCGGCATCCGTTCCCCGGGCCGGGGCTCGCGATCCGTATCCCCGGCCCGGTGGACGCGGAGCTTGTCGCGATCCTGCAGCGGGCGGATGCGATCTTCCTCGAGGAGATACGGGCGGCGGGGCTGTACGACGCGATCTGGCAAGCCTTCGCCGTGCTGCTGCCGGTGCGCAGCGTGGGCGTGATGGGCGACGGCCGCACCTATGACCGCGTGTGCGCGCTGCGCGCGGTCACGAGCACGGACGGGATGACGGCGGACATCTACCCGTTCGACATGGCGTTCCTGTCGCGCGTCGCGGGCCGCATCGTCAACGAGGTGCGGGGGATCAACCGCGTGACGTACGACATCACGAGCAAGCCGCCGGGGACGATCGAGTGGGAGTGAATTAGGGTGGTTTCAAACCGTCCCGCTCCGTGCCGGACATCGCATGAACTCTTTGACCGAGAAGGATTACGAGACAAGGCGGCTACATTGCCGGCGAAATATTGATGTTCCGGAAGGTGGCGGAACTTCTCAAGATCAATGACAGACCGCCTACTAGCCCATCTTTCTATCGAACAACAAACCGAAAAATCGTCTAGAGAATCGAAAGGTCTCAAGAACGAATTAATGCTGTGCGCTATCTACAAGCAGAAACGGCATTGAAGCGGACATTATGTTCAGGGCTATTTTCGATAGAGCGTTAAAGGGAGGATCGTCATGACATTCTTCGCCATCAGGGGAAGCCGAAATCTAACGCCCGAGGAGTTCCTGGCGCATCTCGCGCTTGCGATCAGGCTGGAAAATGTCGGCGTGCTGCTTGGTGCCGGGGCCTCCAAAGGCGTCGGCGGCATGATCATGTCGGACGTGTGGGCGCTGCTAGAGAATGACTACGCTGACCGAATCCGGTTCCTTAGGAAAAACAAGTTTCTTGCGGACGGCGAGCCGGGCAATGTCGAACTCTTGCTCGACCGGCTGGAAATCGCCTGTTTGGACGGCGAACGAACCGGCGCTGATCTGACCAAGTTGAAGGCGGCGCGGCACGCCCTGCGCAAGGTTGTGTTGCGAGCCGCCATTTTGGACGAAAAGCTATGGTCGGAGCCGGACCAGGCGATCCTGAACCCCAAACTTTCGGGCCACATAAGGCTTGTGTCCCGCCTGGCCGGAAATCGCCAACCCGGTCAGGCCGCGCCGTGGGCGTTCACGACCAACTACGACCTTGCACTGGAATGGTCGGCCGAGGCGCTGGGCCTTCATTGCGTCAACGGCTTTTCGGGAACGCACGACCGCGCTTTCCGGCCGAGCAGTTTCGACCTTGGTCTTCGCAACGTGCAGGCGCGCGGCGAAGCGCGCTTCGGCACATACAACCTCTATCTTGGCAAGCTGCACGGCTCGATTTCATGGACCACGAGCAAGTCTGGGAGCGTGTGCGAATTGCCCAGCGCCAGCGTGAAGCCACTGGTGGATCAGTTCATCGCGTCCGATCAGCCGGACAACTGGCCGGGTTTCATGATCTTCCCCGGCGCGTCGAAATTCGTTCAGACCACTGCGTTCGTATATGGCGAGGTCATTCGCCGCTTCACCGAATTTCTGTCCCGTCCGAACACCTGCCTTATTGTCAATGGCTACGGATTTAGCGACGACCACATCAATCGGCTTATCGTTTCGGCGCTACAGAACCCGACCCTGCAACTCATCATCTACCTTCCAGAGATCGACCGTTTGGGCATTTGCGACACGCTCGCCGCGACCGGCGAGGCGATCAGACCCAACGAGCAGCTTAAGCGCCTGCTGCTTGCGCAGCTTCCACAGGTGACGGTGCGCGGCTTCGGGGCTGGAGGCTTCTTCGACGCACTGGCGAATGACCTACCCGAACCGGCCATGCTGGATGAGGTGTCGGAACGTGCGCGTCAGCTTGAAGTGCTGCTCAAGCAGGTCACGAGCATTCAGGTGTCGAAGAAACCCGCCGGGAGTGCGGACGGAGGAGAAGCGGTGACCGCTGCCGAAGCTGCACCTGCATCCGGCAACTGCTCCGAGGAATTGCTTCGATGAGTTCCCGTCGCCCCATCGGATATGTGGTTGAGATCGACGGGCCGCAGCTTCTGGTCAATCTGCTTGAGGATTCCCGTGGTCACGTTGCCGGCCACCGCGACGGCTTATCGACCGTAGAGCAGCCGGGCGATTTGGTCGGTATTGACGCCGGGGCCGAGACAATCATTCTTCGGATCATGACGGTTGCGTTCGCGGAGCCGCGCGAAGTCCATGCCACAGGACGCGGGCGATCCTCGCATGTTCCTCAAGAGCCGTTACGCCAGCTTCGCGGCCGGGTTGTCGGGTTTCTGGCGAAGCGCGACGGCAGGCTGGCGTTTTCGCCGCAGGAATGGCGGCTGCCCGTTCTTGGCGCGAGCGTTTATCCGCTTTCCGACATCGAAACCGTGGCGACTATCGGCGCGAACGGCATCGAGGCCGAACAGATCAGGCTGGGCGCGGATTCGCGGAACCGGGCGGTTGAGGTCTGCGCCAACATCGACCAAGTGCTGGGCCGTCACATGGCGATCCTTGGTTCGACGGGCCAAGGCAAAACCCACTTCGTTGCAGCGGTGCTGCAACAGCTTGTGCGCCTGCCCAAGTCGCGGATCGTTGTGTTTGACGTGAACGGCGAATATACACCCGCCTTTGCCCATCTCGAACAGCGCGTGAAGATCACGCAGTTAGGCGGCCCCAATGGCGGGCTTCGGATTCCGTACTATGCCCTTGGTCGGCATGGCCTATCTCGGTTGCTGATACCGAGCGAGAAAGCGCAGATGCCGACTCTACGCTTTGCGATTGAGCATCTGCGTTTCGTAGAAGCGGACGCCCGCGGCGCGAAGCCGGTCGGCGGGCAGGCTAACGTCCTTTTCGACGACTGCCACACCGGCAATCCTGCGCAAGCCAATCAGGCGATTTCCGCGATAAGGGCAGGAACATCGCCTTTGGCAAATCAGTGGCCGCACATGCGCGCATTATCCTGCCTTGCCACAGAATGGTATGTGCTTTCGCCGGGCAGGAATGGCGTCGAACGAAATGCCTTCCAGTATGGCCATATTCAGTCAATGATTAATCGCATACGCGGCCTGATCGAAGACCCGCAATTCACATCGGTTGTCGAGATCGCTGGGGGCGATGGATTGGTGCATCCATTGAGCATGGACGCCGAATGTGCTGCGCTCGTTCGGGCAGTGTTTGGACCGCCTGTCTTCGGCCAAAATGATTGGTCGGTTCACATCGTCGATCTTAGCCACCTGACCCAGGATCTTATGCCGTTCGTCCTCGGTTCGCTGCTTGAGATGTTCGCCGCCGAAATCTTCAAACGCGGTCCCGGCAATACCCATCCGACCATGCTGGCCCTGGAAGAAGCCCACCACTACCTGCGCCAGCTGCCCGGTGAGTCCGATGGTGGGCAGCAGGCGCTGGCCTACGAGCGGCTGGCCAAGGAAGGGCGCAAGTTCGGCCTCTCCCTCCTCATCAGCACCCAGCGTCCATCCGAGGTTTCGCCAACCGTCCTGTCGCAATGCGGCACATGGGCTGTATTCCGACTTAACAACGAAGCCGATCAGCGCGCGGTCGCGTCGGCGGCGGAAACGGTGGGCGTGAACGTATCTCGCCAGCTTGCAGGGCTTGGTCGAGGCGAGGCGATCATTTTTGGGGCAGCGTTGCCCGTTCCAACAAGACTGGCCGTAAGCAGACCCAACCCCGAGCCGGACTCGAAAGACCCACCCTTCCTGCAAGAGTGGTCGGCCTAAAGCGGTAGCCGATCATTTTGGATCGTATCCGGCAGCGGCGAGTATTTCGTGCACCCGTCGGCGGGTAAACGCAATATGCCTGTCCGAATTACTGTGCGCGGGTTGGCATTCGTAGAGTAAAGCACGTCATTCTGCCCTCGGACGTCACGTTTATTACCCCGCCATGCGCCCTGGCGATTTCCGAACAGATGTAGAGGCCAAGGCCAAGACCGCCGCGGTTCCCGCGGTCTTTCCCTCGGAAAAAGGGCTGGAAGAGCTTTTCAAGGGCTGCGGGTTCGATGGGATCTCCGGAGTTTTCCACGGACAGTTCGAATGTGCGGGAGCCGGCCCGGGCGCGAACCCGAATTGGCCGATCCGGTGCCCCATGGACAATGGCGTTGCCCAGGAGATTGGAGAGGAGCTGGCCAATCCGCTGCCGGTCGCATTCCACCGGCTCCTGCAGGTCGATGTCGACCTTGATATCGCGCCCCGGATGAATATTCCTGAGTTCATCGATGACCTGGCGAAGGACAGGCTCCAGTGGCTTTTCGCCGTCGCGCACGGCGACAAAGCCGCCGCCCAGGCGACCGCGTGCGAAGTCGAGCACGTTTTCGATTAACTCGGACATACGGAAGATGCTTCGCTCCATATGCGCCGCAATTTCGGATGCCCTTTCGGGATGACGCACCAGGACCTGTGTACCTGCGGCGACAGACGCGAGCGGATTTCGCAGATCGTGCCCGAGGACGGCAATGAACTGGTCGCGCAGTTCGGCATCCTCCTGCTGTCGAGCCAGTCTTTGTTCCTGCGCCAGCTTGCGCTCCGTGATGTCGATCGCGGTGCCGATCACGCGCTTGCACCGGCCGGTCTCGTCAAACACCCCGCGTCCCTTGGCTGCCACCCAGCGGACGATGCCGTCTTCTTTGCCGATCGTGCGGTATTCGACGTCGTAGAGTTCGCGCCGGGCGGGGTCGGCGGCCCTGATATAGACCGCAGATACGCGGTCGCGGTCGTCCGGATGGAGGCCCTTGAAGAAGTCGTCCATTGTCACGGGCGCGTCGGCTGAAATGCCGAACATCGCCTTCACGCGAGGCGGCCAGAACAGCTCGCCGAGCCCGTCCTCGACATCCCACCATCCGATATCGGCGGCTTCGGTCGCCAATCGCAGCCGTTCCTCGGCAGCCAGAAGTTCGGCGCCTGTCTGTTCGATCTTCGCGACATACATACGCGCCTGGAGCTGTCGGCGTCGGCTTCTGAGCGCACTTTGCACAGCGGAAAGAAACGTCAGCGGGCGGAAGGGTCGTTCCAGGAAAGTGACGTTGCCCAGCGCGGCCATCAGGCGAAGCGCCTTACGGCTGCCTTGTGGTCCGCCGCCGTGTTCCGTGATGATGATGATCGGCAGATCGGACCACGAGGGCTGTCCATCGATCCAGGTAAACAAGGGATTGATGTCGGCTGTTTCGACCGCTTCCTGCGCGATGACGACACAGCCGGCGCCCGCGTCAAGTTCGGCAACAAGATCGGCGAGCGACGAGCAGATCGCGGCCCTCACGCCTGCGTCGGCGAGGATACCAGCCGCGATGGAACTATCCCGCCCGAACGGGGTCATGATCAGCGCCCGCTCGTCGTCCGGGCCATGCCCCGCGATGTGCGGCTCGCTCATTCGTTCGACAGATGTGTCCGTGGGTCCGATGTCCCGGTATAAATCGGCACCCCGCTCATCACGCCTTCGAACTCCGTGAGAGGTGATCCGAGCTGAAAGCCACTCTCCGTAATACGGAACTCCCGAATTGTGTCCTCATGACTTCCGGTCCGCTTTTTGATGACCGAGAGCGCGCGTAACATCCGCCCGCGCGATTCAAAGTACCGCAGAAGAAGCACGGCGTCCGACAGGTAGGTCACGTCAAAGGGCGAGCGCATGTCGCCGACGACCCCGTGTTGTGCGACTGTCAGGAACGTCGATACGCCGCGACGATTCAAATACATCAGCAATTCGTGCATATGCAGCAGGAGAAATCTCTCGTCCGGCATCGCCATGTGATAGCCGTTGAGGCTGTCAATGACGACCGTCAGCGCATGGTGCTTTTCGATGCAGGTTCGGACCGTATGCGCGAATTCCCCAGGTGACAGTTCAGCGGCGTCAACCTGGACAAGCATCAGTGCGCCGCTGTCCCGCATCGCTTTCAGGTCGATGCCGAGATGCGCCGCGCGGGCAGTGAGCAGCCCGATGTCCTCGTCGAACGCAAACATCGCCGCGCGTTCGCCACGCGAGACGGCCTGCTTGAGGAATTGCAACGTCAGCAGCGACTTGCCGATGCCGGATGGCCCGAGAATCAACGCGGACGAGCCGCGCTCCAGGCCGCCACCCAGCAAAGCGTCGAGCTCGACGATGCCCGATTGAAGTTGATCGCGTCCAAAGTTGCGATGGTGTTCGGCCGCAACCAAGCGAGGGAAAACCCGCAGGCCGCCATGGGCGAGCACAACATCGTGAAAGCCGCCTCGGAACGCTTGCCCCCGGCATTTGACGACGCGCAACCGACGACGCTCGGCGCCGTATTCCGGCGCGACTTCTTCCAGCTGGAGCACCCCATGCGCGATGCTGTGAGCCGTTCGCTCTGATGGATCAGCGGTCAAATCGTCCAGGAAAAGCACCGAGGCGCCGTGTCGCGAGAAGTAGTGCTTCAAGGCAAGGAGTTGCCGTCTGTAGCGCAACGAAGATTGTGCCAGAAGGCGTATTTCAGACAGGCTATCGAACACGACGCGCAGGGGCTTCGTGCGTTCGATTGCTTCGATGATGGACCGCGTCGTCTCACCCAATTCGAGATCAGAGGAATAAAGGAGACTCTGCTGCTGCTTTTCGTCCAAAAGACTTTCGGGGGGAAGAAGCTCGAATACGTCGATGCCGTCCAGATCCCAGCCATGTGAGGCGGCACCCGTTCGCAGCTCGTCCTCGGTTTCAGCGAGCGTGATGTAGAGGCATTTCTCGCCGTTCCGCGCACCGTCGATGAGAAACTGGAGCGCCAGCGTGGTCTTGCCCGTTCCGGGTTGCCCCTCGACCAGATACAGCCGGTTCCGGCGGTAGCCGCCGACGAGCACGTTGTCCAAGCCCTCGATGCCGCTGCCCACAGTCTCGGAGAGGGTGACAGCCGTCTCACCGCTGCTCATTTTCTGCCTCTCCGGGTTGAACTTGCTTTGGCTTTTGTCTCCTGTGCCAGCGCCGTGTCGGAGGGGGCCGACGTGGATGCACGGAAACCAGCTTGTTTTTGGGCGACGTAGCTCCGCATGAAGTCCCGGAGGATGGACCCCGCCGGACGGTCTTCTCGCGCTGCTACCTCCAGGAAGGCACGTTTCAGGTCTCCGTCCACCCGAAAGTTGAAACTGTCGAGCTTGAGGTGTGCGCTCAGTCGAGGCATGGCCGCATCTAACCCGGCTTTAAGTGCAATTACAATGCAGCACCGGAACTCCGTTCCCATCTGGAGAGTCGACGCGCTAGTGCGGCTATCGGGTTGGGAAAGCTATGGTTTGGTTACTTGCTCGTGGTGGACGGGTGACCGGTATCCGATGGCAGGGGCAACCGCACTGGATTATGTGACCTTCGATTGTGCAGACATGGATGGCGCCTTACAACTGGCCCCACCGGATGAGAGGATAGGCGGCAGTCTTCGCGTCGTCGGTGACCTTTGTCTTGCCGTGCTTTGGGATGCCGCCGCGGACTCCCGGGCGGCCGTCTGGCGTTTCTGCCACGGCCGTGGTGTCAGCGGACCGCGATGCGTTGCTGCTCGACACGCTCGGGCGGCAGACACAACCCAGGCGGGTGTCCGCCCTCGCCGTGGCAAAAGGTTTCCTGCGACACGACATGTGGCGCTGCTGTCGTGGCAGGGAGAAGCCGAGCAAGTGCCAGCCTAGAGGATCAGGGCCGGGTGCGGCGGGCGTGTTGGCTATGCCGTTCCAGCTGGCGGCAGCGCGGTCGGCGGCTGCCTGAGTACGGTTTCGACGAAATCGGCAAAGGCGCGTGCCTTGGCGCTGGCCAGCCGGCCGCTCGGGAAGACCGCCCATAGGTCGACGGGCGGAAGCGCCCAGTCCGTCAGCACGCGGACGACGGCGCCGCTCGCCAGTTCCGGGGCGAACATCCAGTCGGAGTTGATTGTCAGCCCCATGTCCGCGAGCACCGCCGCGCGGATCCCTTCGGCGGCGCTGACCCGGACGCGGCCGCGGAGGGCGACCGATGCCTCGGCGCCGTCCTTTCGGAACACCCAGTCGTTGTCGAGCTGGCTGTAGACGATCGCCTCATGCGCGGCGAGCTGGGCCGGCAGGGTCGGCATCCCGGCGAGCGCAAAATAGGCGGGTGTCGCGATGACGGATCGGCGCCCGCGCGCGAGCCGCCTTGCCACTGCCGCGGAATCCGACATTTGGCCCATCCGCAGCGACACGTCGACGCCCTCGGACACGAGGTCGATGAGGCGGTCGTCGAGGACGATGTCGATTTGCAGATCCGGATGCCGGGCGAGGAAGCCCGGCAGATGCGGCACGACTAGAAGCCGCGCGAACGTGGTTGCGGCCGACACGCGCAGCTGACCGGTCAGGCCCGCGCCGGCGCCGCGTGCCTCCAGTTCCGCCTCGTCGGCTTCGTGGATCGCCGTCCTGGCGCGCTCGTAAAAGCGCAGCCCGGCGTCGGTCGGCGTCAGGCCGTGGGTCGAACGCACCAGCAGCCGCACCTGAAGCCGGTCCTCAAGCTGCGCGACGATCTTGGAGATCGCCGGTTGCCCGACGCCGATCTGCCGGGCGGCCGCCGAGAACGACCCGGTCTCCACGACGCGCACATAGGCTGCCATCGCCTGCAGTCGGTCCATCGCGGTTGTGTCTCCGTGGGAATAAGCACTATCCCCGGACGGCGGCTGCCGCAACATGGCGGGAATGGCGATCCTGCTCGCCAACGGTGTTCCACGGAGACAGTCATGACGCTGCAAGCCAGGCTCGACGCCTTCAAGACCGATTTCGAGGCGGGCAAGCCGCCCTACAACGTGCCGCACTCGGTCATCGAGACGATGCACCGGGCGACGGACGAATTGATCGCCTCCGGCGCGGCCCGCCATGCGCTGAAGGTGGGCGACACGGCGCCGGCCTTCATGCTGGCCGACCCCGAGGGACGGATCGTCTCGCTGGACGCGTTACTGTCCAAGGGGCCGCTGATCATCAGCTTCTACCGGGGCGTCTGGTGCCCGTATTGCAACATGGAGCTTCAGGCGCTGCAGGCGGCGCTGCCGCAGTTCGAGGAGCTCGGCGCGAGCCTTGTCGCGATCTCGCCGCAGACCCCGGTTAACAGCCGCAAGTCCGTGCGGCAGAACAACCTGTCGTTTCCCATCCTGTCGGACCCGCGCAACGATGTCGCCGCCGCGTTCGGCCTGCGGTTCAGGCTGCCGGACTATCTGGTCGATCTGTATCAGTCGCTGAAGAACGACCTGCCGGCCTTCAACGGCGATCCGGGGTGGACGCTGCCCATGCCGGGGCGCTTCGTCGTCGGCCGGGACGGGGTGGTGCTCTATGCCGAGGTGAACCCCGACTACACAAGGCGTCCCGAACCGGAGGACATGCTGCCGGCGCTGCGCCGCGCCGCCCCCCGCGCCGCCTGATCGACCCCGCCTTCCCGGCCGGCCCCGCCCGCGAGGCGCGGGGCCGGGCCGGGTCGTTGAATGAAGCCGGTTTCCTAGGCGTTCAGCGACTTTCGCCCGCTGACGAACGGATTGTTGCGCAGGTAGAACCGCAGCGGGCGGTCGGTGTCCCGCGAGATGCCGATCCTGATGCCCCGGCCGATGTCGCCGGGTTCGCGCTCGTCGTCGCCAAGCCAAAGCGGGCCTGCGCGACAGAGATCGAGCCCGTCGAGCGAACGATCGATCCGCAGCGCCGCTGCGAGACGGCCCGGTCCGCGCGCCAGATCGCGCAGACGGTCGACGCCGCGATTGCGCTGCATGAACGCGATGCCTTCGAGCGGTTCGAGCGCCCGGATAAGGACGCCGGCGCCGATCCCGGCACTTTCGCTTGAGACATTCAACATGTCCGAACGGCCATACGCGACGTAGACATAGGCGTGCCCACGTTCGAGAAACAGCGAGCGGTTGCGGGCCGTCATCCCCCGGAACGCGTGACCGGCGGCGTCGCCGATGACGTAGGCCTCGGTCTCGACGATACGCCCCGCCGCGACCCCTTCAGGCAAGGTGCGCACCAGTTTCTTGCCGATCAGGTAGCGGGCGAGGCACGTCGTATCGATCGGCAAGTCCTGGCGCGCAAGGGGCCGGTCGGCGGTCATCCGGATTGCCGCGCGGTTTCAGGGCATCCGCTCGACCCATTGCGCGCGTGACGGCCCGGGTTCGAACGGATCGGCGAAATACTGGGTTTCGTGGACGACCTGTCCGTCGACGAACTCCATGATGCTGACCGTGTGGGACGGTCGTCCGTCATAGGTCAGGACGTATTCGGTGATCCAAAGGGCGCCCGCGCCGACGATCCGCCGCACCGTGAAGCGTTTTTGGTTCGGCTGCGCGGCGCGGGACGCCTCGATGTTCCGCCGTCCGCGGATGCGCTCGCCCGATTGCGGATAGTCGAGCACCGCGTCGTCCCGGTAGATCATATGCTCCGCCGCAAAGTCGTCCATGTCGGAGGCGGCCCAGTGATGATTGAGAGCGGCGCGGATCGCGTGATCGTCCATCTTGGGTCTCCCTGCCCATCGGCGCGGGTGTCGCGCCGTCGTGCGATGCGCCTGCCGTCGAAAATGCCTCCCGGATGGGGCGCGGGGTAAGGCGGAAGGTTGCCGGCGGGCTGCTAAGTGAAGCTCGCCTGATAGCTTGTCGCGATCAGTGAAACATGTTTCTCCAGCGGTGGCCGCAACTCGAATGCGCGGGTCTCTCGCGCGAAGTCCCATATCCGCACCAGCCGCCAGTCGTCACGATTCGCATCGGCGAACGTCAGTTCATTCCGCGTGATGTGAAATGGTGTACGCTCCCAGCCGTTGGTCGTCTTCACCTCGATCAGCCGGTTACTGCCGTCAACGTCGAAGCTCCGGATGTCATAGCCGGCGCCGTCACCGTCGACGTCCGACACCCAACGAATGTGATCGACGAGATCGCTTCGGCCCGCGGCAAGGAGAGTGGCGCGCTCATGGACAAGGACGCGCTCCTCGCCGGCGCGGCCGAGCGCCCGGTTCCGCGCGTCTCGCTGGGCGACGTCGTACTTCCGGGCGATCGCGGCCATCTGCTCGAGTTCCGCGGGTGGGAGCGCATTGCTGTGCGTCGGCGGCGGACCGATCCACAGCACCACGTCCTCCCGAAGCGCCGACGGCAACCGGCCCACTCCGACCCGCGCGGCTGGCGCGAGCCAGTCCGGGTATCGGTCGAGCCAACGCACGACCGAATCGACAAGTGATGCCTGGAAATTGAAGGCTGGCTTGTAGCCAAGGATCCAGGCCTCGCCGAGGCCTTTGAGCACGGCGCTGATGTTTTGATGCTTATACTCGATTGAGCCGCGGGGCCGGCCGATGATCGCACGCAACAGACGGTTATGCTCGGCCTTGCTGTACGGGCGGCCGGCAATGTCGTGCGCGAGCATCGCGAAATAATCCGCGACGACCGTGTCGTTCTCTTCGTCGGTCCAGTCACCTGGCATCAATGGACGCGCCGTTGACCTTTGAGCGCAGGCGCTCGCCCTCGACTTCCAGCCGGGCGCGCGTCTCGTCGTAACCGGCCTCGCAAAATCCGGTGAGTTTCTTGAACCAGTTCATGTCGTGTCTCCCCAGTGCCCCAAGGTAGCCGCGCGGGCACGCGGGCGGCGGGCACACGGGGGCCGAGCCTAGCGGACCGCGCGGGCGTGGCAAATGTAATGCGGAGGCGGAGAAGGGGCCATCCTGCTTTGCCGGCCGGGATCGGGTTCCGGCGCCGCGCACATGCTTGCGCCCGTGCCGCACGAGCCAAAGGACTATGCTGAATGTTGTTTCTCAGTGAAAAATACCCCGAAGCGGTCGGTTATGCGGCGGCGCGGTGGGCGGTGTGAGCGGGGGGCCGGCCCCTCAGGGTCAGCCCTTGAAGCAGTTTTCGCGATGCCAGCGGAGAAACGCCGGGTGCGGCCGGTCCGACGCGCGGGCCGGCGGGAAAATGCAGCCGGTGCCGTTGATCATCGCGCGAACGCTGTCGGGATCGTTGACGTGTCGCGAGACAAGGATGCGCCTGTCGTCGGCGACGCCGATCAGGCCGCGGTCGAACATCCAGTGCGCGGTGCCCGAGAGCGCGAGGCCGTTGCTCACGATGTCCGGTCCGTCGGCCTCGACGGGCCTGATATGGGCGGCCTCGACCTCCGCCCGGCCGCCGCCGTTGATCAATCGGAGCCCCGTGACGGCACAACGCGCGTCGTAGGCCGACACGACGATCTGGCGGAACACACGATCGCGCAGGGTGCGTGACGTCAGGTAGCGGGCACGGTCCTGAGTCTGGTCGATGTTGAATATCTCCTGCTCTTCCTGAAGGTTGGCCGGTGAGCCCGGGTCACCGATGCGGGGCGGCTGATCGGACGCGCCGGCCAGACCGAGGCCGACGATATGGTGGAAATCCGTGTCCGAGATCGGCCGGACCGCCGATTGCGCGCGTCCGGAGATGCGTCCGGCCTCGTTCAGGACGCTCCGCTCGACCACGCCGTCGGGGCCCGCGAACGGAACGGGATTGACGAACGGGAGATAGCTGCCGATCACCGCGAGGAACATGCCCGGCGCGTTCGGATCGGGGATCACGCGGGTGACCTTGGCAACCGCGAAGTAACCGCGCGTTCCGGGTATCTTGCGTGGCTCGTAATAGATGATCCAGCTGCCGATGCAGGCCTCGACCCGGCGGCGGTACTGGCCGGGGAACTGGTAACGTTGGTCCGGTCTGTCGTCATAGATCGAGTCGGGACGGTGGATGAAGACACCGAAGGTCATCGTCGCGTCGCTCCCGTCGAGGTCGCAAGACATCGCCCGGGCGGCCTGTCTGCCCGTAAGACATGATCGGCGACTATGACCGCGGACCGCCCGTGTCGCCACCGACGTGGTTCTGGCGGCGCGGGGGCATCATTCGGCAATCCTGATGATCCGTCGGAGGGCGCGGTGACCGCAGAAGCAACGGGCCTCACCGAGGTCGAGGCCCGGCGCCGGCTCGCGGCCTCCGGGCCGAACGCGATACCGGAGCGGCGGCGGCATCCGCTGCTGGTGTTGCTGGGCAAGGTGTGGGGCCCGATCCCGTGGATGCTGGAAGCGACGATCGTGCTGCAGCTTCTGCTCGGCAAGGGCGGCGAGGCGGCGGTCATCGCCCTGTTGCTGGTCGTCAACGCCGCGATCAGCTTCGTGGAGGAAGGCCGCGCGGGCAAGGCGCTGGAGCTGCTGCGCCATCGGCTGACGGCCACGGCGCGGGTGCTGCGCGACGGCGCGTGGCGGTCGGTGGCGTCGGCCGATCTGGTGGCGGGGGATGTCGTGCATCTGCGCATGGGCGATCTGTCGCCCGCCGACGTGCGGATCACCGAGGGCGCGATCCTGCTCGATCAATCCGCCCTGACCGGGGAATCGGTCGCCGTCGAGGCCGGTGCCGGCGCGATCGCCTATGCCGCCGCGATCGTGCGGCGGGGCGAGGCCACGGGCGAGGTCGTGGCGACCGGCCCGCGCACGTATTTCGGCAAGACGGCCGAACTGGTTCGCACCGCCCGGTCGACGAGCCATCTGGCGATGACGATCTTCCGCATCGTCCGCATCCTGATCTCGATCGACGCGGTGCTGATCGCGGCGCTGCTGGCCTATGCCGGGTGGGCGGGTCTGCCGCTGCGCGACGTGGTGCCGTTCGCGCTCATTCTGCTGGTCGCCTCGGTGCCGGTGGCGCTGCCGGCGACGTTCACGCTCGCGACCGCGCTGGGGGCGGCGGAACTCGCCCGATCCGGCGTGCTGCTGACGCGGCTGTCGGCGATCGAGGAAGCGGCGGGCATGGACGTGCTGTGCACGGACAAGACCGGCACGCTGACGGAAAACCGCCTCAGCCTCGCGGCGATGCACCGCATCGACGCGGCATCCGACGACGCCCTGTTGCGCTGCGCGGCGCTGGCCAGCGATCCGGCGACGCAGGACCCGATCGACCTCGCCATCCTGGGCGCCGCGGCGGCGCGCCGGCTGCTCGCCGATCCGCAGCCCCGGATCGCGTTCGAGCCGTTCGATCCGGCCACCCGCTATTCGCTCGGCCGGTATCGGGCGGGCGACGGGGAGGAGTGGGTCGTCAAGGGCGCGCCGGGCGCGGTCCGCGCGCTGATCGCGGGGGCGCCGGACGTCGCGGAGGCGATCGACGGCCTCGCGGCGTCC
>NZ_BANB01000237.1 GCF_000964365.1 Acidisphaera rubrifaciens HS-AP3
GCTGACGGTGACGCAGGCGGCGAACACCGCAACCACACCATCCGACTCGCGGAACGTCATGCTCTCGACGACGCTCTCGCCCTCGGCGAACACCGGCAACATCTGGGAAAATAGCAACTCGTTCCTGTATCTCAACGGCCCCGGACAGCAGCAGGGCGAGGTGAACCTTTCTCACTCTTACCTTG
>NZ_BANB01000236.1 GCF_000964365.1 Acidisphaera rubrifaciens HS-AP3
GTCGTGAGAGCCGCCCTGGCGGCCGGCCTCGCCCTGGGCCTCGGCGCCGGCAGCGCGGCGGCGCATGACGCGCAGCGGGTGAAATACGTAGTCTCGGTCGATATCGCGGCGCCCCCGGCCAAGGTCTGGGCGGTGATCGGCAACTTCCAGGACCTGTCCTGGGACCGCGCGGTGGCGAAGGTCGCGGGCAGCGGCGGCGACACGCCGGACAAGGCCGTGCGCACCGTCACGCTGAAATCGGGCGCCGTGCTGCCGAACGAGGAGCTGACGCGCTACGAGCCGGACAAGATGACCTATGCGACCTTCCTGCCGCACGTCGACGTGCATCAGTTTCCGGTCACCAACTATTCGTCGATCCTGGTGGTGCTGCCGCGCCCCGACGGCGGCTCGCATGTCGAGTGGCGCAGCGCGTTCTATCGCGGCTATCCGAATTTCGGCCCGCCGCCGGACCTGAACGAGGCGGCGGCGATCCGCGCCGTCAAGGCGATGACACAGCCGGCGCTGGATGGGCTGAAGGCACGGATGGAAGGCGGCACGGCCACCGACTGAGCCGGCCGGGTCAAACGGAAACGGGAGCGAGATCGACATGATGACACGCAGGCGCGCGCTGGCCGCGACCACCTGGCTTGCCGGCGGGCTGGCGGCGGTGCTGGGCGCGGGCACCCGCCCGGCGCGCGCGCACGGGCCGACGCGGCAGAAGCTCGTGCTGTCGGTCGTCGTTGATGCGACGCCGGACAAGGTCTGGGCGGTGATCGGCAATTTCCACGACCTGTCCTGGGTGCCGGCGGTGGCGAAGGTCGAGGGCCCGGGCGGCAACGATCCGAACACCGCCAAGCGCACGGTCTACCTGAAGTCCGGCGGGGTGTGGCACGACGAGGAACTGTCCGACTACGACGCCCGCGAACACACCTACGGCACGTTCCTGCCGCATGTGGACGTGAAGGTGCTGCCGGTCGCGGATTTCTCGTCGCATCTCGACGTGACGGCCGAGGACGGCGGCAAGTCCAAGGTCGCGTGGCACACCGCGTTCTATCGCGGCTATCCGAACAACAACCCGCCGCCCGACCTGAACGAGGCCGCCGCGATCAAGGCGGTGACGGCCATCTGCCAGCCGGCGCTCGACGGTCTGAAGGCGCGCTTCGCGGGCCATAGCTGATGCGGGCCGCCGGCGTCGCGGCGGCGGCGGTGCTGGCGGCGCTGGCGCTGTACCTCCCGGCCCGCGCCGGCGAGGCCTTCGTCACCGATCAGGGCGGCAACGCGGTCACGGTCGTCGACCTCGCGACCCGCAAGACCGTGGCGACGATCCCGGTCGGCGGCAAGCCGGCCGGAATCGCGATGACGCTCGACGGCGCCCGCGCCTATGTCACCAGCCCGTCGGCGCAGATGGTCAGCACGATCGACACGGCGACGCGCCGCGTGATCGGCCATTTCGCGGCGCCGGGCGGCCCGCTCGGCATCGCCGTGGCGCCGGACGGGCGCACCATCTACGTCGCCGACTGGTACGGCACCGACGTGCTGGCGATCGACCCGGAAAGCGGGCAGGTGCGCGCCAGGATCACCGTCGGACGCTCGCCCTCCGGCCTCGCGGTCACGCGCGACGGGCGGACGCTGGTGGTCGCCGACCGGCTGTCGGACGCCGTCTCCATCGTCGATCTGCCGTCCGGGCACGAACGGGCGCGGGTGACGGTGGGCGCCCATCCGTTCGGCATCACCCTCGATCCGGCAGGCGGCCGCGCCTATACCGCCGACGTCGAGAGCGACAGCGTGAGCGCGGTCGACGTCGCCGCGGGGCGGCTCGTGGGCACGGTCAAGGTCGGCAAGCGGCCCTATGTCGTGGCGCTGGACGGGGCCCGCGGCTACGTGACCAATGAACTGGCCAGCACGGTGACGGCCTTCGACCTCGCGACCCTGACGCCGGTGGCCACGATCCATGTCGGCGACTACCCCGAGGGGATCGAGGCCGGGCCGGACGGGCGGTTCCTGTATGTGGTGAACTGGGACAGCGACGACCTCAGCGTGATCGACGCCGCAAGCCTGTCGGTCGTGGCGACCCTGCCGCTGGGCGACAGCCCCCGGTCGTTCGGGACGTTCATCCGCCGCTGATCCGCCCCCCTCGCCTTGCCGCGCGGGGCGCCAGCGGCTAGACAGCGCGCTTTCCGACAGAACCCGAGAGCGTCCCCGCCATGAAGCAGCAGGCGAACCTGATACGCGCCGGCCAGGTGATCGAGCATGACGGTCGCCGCTGGACCGTGCTGAAGCAGCAGATCATCACCCCCGGCAAGGGCGGCGCCTTCATCCAGGTCGAGATGCGCGACCTCAAGACCGGCAACAAGACGAACGAGCGCTGGCGCACCGCCGACACGGTCGAGCGGCTGATGACGGACAACAAGGAATATACGTACAGCTACATGGACGGGGACAACCTCGTCCTGATGGACCCGGAGACGTTCGAGCAGACGACCGTGCCGGTCACCATCCTGGGCGACGCGCTGCCGTTCCTGCAGGACAACATGACGGTCGAGATCGATCTGGTGGAAGGCGAGCCGGTCGGCATGCATCTGCCGGCGAGCGTGGTGCTGGAGGTGGTCGAGGCCGATCCGGTGGTGAAGGGCCAGACCGCCAGCAGTTCCTACAAGCCCGCGAAGCTGTCCAACGGCGTCAAGACCATGGTCCCCCCCTTCATCGAGGCGGGCGAGCGGATCGTGGTCAAGACCGAGGACGGCAGCTACGTCGAACGCGCCAAGGGCTGACGGGCCGCCACGATGGCCCTGCGCCTGTCGCCGCACATGACGGTGATGGCCAACGCGGCGCAGAAGGCGGCGCGGCGGCTGCTGCGCGACTTCAACGAGGTCGAGCAGCTGCAGGTCAGCATCAAGGGGCCGTCGGACTTCGTCAGCCAGGCCGATCTGCGCGCCGAGGCGACGCTGCGCGAGGAGCTGGCGCGCGCCCGTCCGGGCTATGCGATGCTGATGGAAGAAGGCGGCGCGGAGGGGTCGGACAACTGGTCCTGGCGCTGGATCGTCGATCCGCTCGACGGCACGACGAACTTCCTGCACGGCATCCCGCACTGGGCGATCAGCATCGGGCTGGAGCGGCGGCTGCCGGACGGTGGGTCGGAGATCGCGGCGGGGCTGGTCTATGCCCCGGCGGCGGACGAGATGTTCTGGGCCGAGCGTGGGGCCGGCGCCTTCGTCAACGACAAGCGGCTGCGCGTCTCCGCCCGGCGGGAGCTGAAGGACGCGGTGCTGGCGACCGGCATCCCCTTCGCCGCCGTCGCGCCGCCGCGGCGGCTCGCCTTCGCCCGCACGCTCGGGCAGCTGATGCCGCTGGTCGCCGGCATACGGCGGTTCGGCGCGGCCTCGCTCGATCTCGCCTGGGTTGCGGCCGGCCGGTACGACGGGTTCTGGGAGCTGGGGCTGAAGCCGTGGGACATCAGCGCCGGGCTGCTGATCGTGCGCGAGGCCGGCGGCTATGCCACCGACCCGGCCGGCGGCGACCCGCGCGCGAGCGGCGACGTGGTGGCCGGCAACCCGCACATCCATCCGAAGCTATGCGAGATGGTCAGCGACGGACAGGACGCTGCCGCGCGCGCCGGTTGAAACGCATGCCCGGCCCGGGCGCGGACGCCGCGCGGCGTTGAGCCGGACCGGGGCTGTCACTAGGGTGGAGGCCGCCATGCGCGCGATTCGGCCCATTTGCCTGCGGGCGGCCATCGGAATGACCGTCCCGGGTCTCGCTGTCCTCGGCCTCTGCCTGTCGGGACCGTTCGTCGCGGCCGGGGCGCAGGTCACGGTGGACCTGCACGCCCTCGACAAGCCCGGTGCGACACCGCCGGCCGCGTCCGGCGGCACGGGCGCGGGCACCAGCAGCAGCGCCGCCGGCACGGGCACCGCCGC
>NZ_BANB01000235.1 GCF_000964365.1 Acidisphaera rubrifaciens HS-AP3
GGCGCGCGGCGGTATCGCCCTGGTCGCGGCGGACGCGCCGGGCGTGACGCTGGAGCTGGCGCAGACCCAGGACGGCGGCCATTTCGGCACCCTGACCTTCGACGACGCGCCGGCCGAGGCGATCGGCGGCGACGACGCCCTGGCGCGGGCCGAGGCGGCGCGCGAGGACGCGACGCTCGCGACCGCCGCCTATCTGCTGGGCCTCGCGGCGCGGGCCTTCGCGCTGACCCTCGATTACATGAAGACGCGCCGGCAGTTCGGCCACCCGATCGGCAGCTATCAGGCGCTGCAGCACCGCGCCGTCGACCTGCAGGTGCAGCTCGCCCTGACCCGCGCGAGCGTGGAGGCCGCCGCCCGCACCCTCGACACGACGGACGCGCCCGATGCGCGCCGCGCCGCCGTCTCCCGCGCCAAGGCCCGCGCCTCGGACGCGGCGATGCTGGTCACGCGCGAGGCGATCCAGCTGCACGGCGGCATCGCCTACACCGACGAGTACGACGCCGGGCTTTTCCTGCGCAAGGCGATGGTCGTGGCGCCGTTGTTCGGCGGTGCGGCCCTGCACCGTGCCCGCTATGCGACCACCGAACCGGAGGGCGACGATGGATGACATGACCCACACCGCCGACATGCTCCTCGAGACGCGGCACGGCGCCGTCGCCGTGCTGACGATGAACTACCCGCAGCGCCGCAACGCCTTCGCCATCCCGATGCGCGCCGCCTTCATCGACGCGCTCGACCGCATCGAAGGCGATCCCTCGGTGCGCGCCATCGTGCTGACCGGTGCGGCCGGCATGTTCAGCTCCGGCGGCGACATCAGCGGCATGGGCCGCAAGACCGTGGCCGAGGGCCGCGAGCGGTTCCGCCAGTCGCACCGCGTCATCCGCCTGCTGCTGCAATCGAGCAAGCCGATCATCGCCGCGATCGAGGGCTGGGCGGCGGGCGCCGGCCTGTCGCTCGCCTGCTGCTGCGACACCGTGATCGCGGCCGAGGACGCGCAGTTCCTGTGCAGCTTCAACAAGGTCGGGCTGCTGCCCGATCTCGGCCTGCTGCACACCCTGCCCGCGCGCGTCGGCATGGGCCATGCGCGGCAGATCATGCTGTACGGCGAGACGTTCGGCGCGGCGCGCGCGCACGAAATCGGCCTTGTCGATCACATCGTCGCCAAGGGCGCGACGCTGGAAGCGGCGATGGAACGCGCGCAGCGCTTCGCCGACATGGCACCGCTGCCGATCGCGATGCTGCGCCGCTATCTGGCACAGGGGATCGAGCCGGCGCTCGACCTCGAACGCGACCTGCAGCTGTCGCTGTTCCAGTCCGACGACCATGCCGAGGGCGCGGCGGCCTTCATGGAAAAGCGCCGCCCCGCCTTCAAGGGACGCTGAGCGGTGGACGCCGAACTCGACCTGCTGGACAGGCTCGACGACGACGCCTTCCGGCTGCATGTCCGCCACTGGATCGAGGCGAACTATCCGCCCGAGCTGCGCAACCCGCCCAAGCGCCTGCACTGGCGCGACAACAAGGCGTGGTATTTCAAGCTCGCCGAAAAGGGCTGGCTCGCCCCCGGCTGGCCGCGCGAACACGGCGGCATGGGCCTGTCGGCCGCGCGGCAGATCATCATGACCGAGGAGCTGGAGCGGCACGGCTGCGCGCGCACCAACGACCACGGCATCGTCATGGTCGGCCCGCTGCTGATCCGCTACGGCACCGACGAACAGAAGCGCCACTTCCTGCCGAAGATCCTCACCGGCGAGCACATCTGGTGCCAGGGCTACAGCGAGCCCAACGCCGGATCGGACCTCGCGAGCCTGCGGACCGAGGCGGTGCGCGACGGCGACGAATGGGTGATCAACGGCCAGAAGACCTGGACCACCCTGGCACAGGACGCCAACTGGATCTTCGTCCTCGTCCGCACCGACAAGACGGCGAAGAAGCAGGAGGGCATCAGCTTCCTGCTGGTGCCGCTCGACACGCCCGGCGTGACGGTGCGGCCGATCATCAACCTCGAAATGCACGACGAGTTCTGCGAGACGTTCTTCGACAACGTCCGCGTCCCCGCCGGCAACCTCGTGGGCGAGGTGAACAAGGGCTGGACGATGGCCAAGGCGCTGCTCGGTTTCGAGCGCATCTTCATCGGCTCGCCGAAGCAGTCGTCCTATGCCCTCGCGCGGCTGCGCATGCTGGCCGAGCGCATGGGCGTGGCCGACGACCCCGCGTATCAGGACCGCTATCAGCGCCTGCGCCTCGACCTCGCGGACCATCGCGCGCTCTATGAACACTATGTCGAGAAGCTGCGGCGCGGCGAGATGCTGGGCGCCGACGTCTCGATGCTGAAGCTGTGGCAGACGGAACTGTATCAGCGCATCAGCCAGACCATGCTCGACATCGCGGCGGAGAACGGCGGCCTGCTCGACCCGATGGAGGGCAACCGCGAACTGCACCCCGCCGGCGTGTTCATCCAGGCGCGGCCGACCACGATCTACGGCGGCTCGAACGAGATCCAGCGCAACATCCTCGCCAAGGCCGTCCTCGGCCTGCCGTAGCGCGACCGCCGGCCGGCGATACGTCAGAACCGGTCGTATCGCGCCCCGCCGGCGGCGCTGATCCCCTTGCCGCGACCCGCGCCCGGCGCCTTCTTCCCCCGCGGGGAGCAAGGCGGCGATGGCAGCGGATTTGGCGGCGCCCCGGCGGATCGCCGGGGGCACGATCGGGACGATCATCGGGGCGCTCATCGCCGCCGCCCTCGCGGCGCCGCGCCCCGCCCTCGCCCAGCCCGCCGCCGCCCCCGGCTCCGCGATCCCCGGCCCAGCCATGCCGAGCCTCGGCACCCAAGCCCTCGACCCCGACCGGGCCGATGCCTTCGCCGCCGGTGCCGCCGACCGCCGGCACTGGGAGGACTGGTTCGGGACGCAGACCGGCGAGGCGCGGGCCGGCGCCCGGTGGTGGAGCGCGGAGCGCAGCCACCCCCATCCCGCCGCCTGCGCGGGCAGCGCGGACTTCGTCGCCGGCTGCCATGACGCGCAGACGATCCTGACGCCGTCGGACCGGCGGCGCCTGTCCGATCCCGACTACCGGCGCGGCTGGAACAGCGTGCCCGCGCCGCCCGACCCCGACCGGCTCGCGCCGCGCGCCGATCCCGCCGCGTGGCAGGA
>NZ_BANB01000234.1 GCF_000964365.1 Acidisphaera rubrifaciens HS-AP3
CGGCGCCCGCACGGACGGGCGCGGCCGGCAGCGCCAGCGCGAGGAGCGCCGCGAGGGCGATGCGGCAGCGACCCCGGCCCTCAGACACGGCGCACCACGTAGATTTCGGCGAGGCTGTGCAGGATCGCGTCGGCGTGCAGCCGGTCGCGGGCTTCCACCATCACCTCCAGCTCCGCCGCCTGCACGCTCGCGGCGGCATGCAGGCGCTGATGCGACACCTCGATGATATTGCCACCGGCGCCGCCGATGCGCCCGGCGATGTCGGCCAGCACGCCGGGCCGGTCGGGGATCTGCATGTGCAGCCGCAGCAGCCTTCCGTCGCGCAGAAGATTACGCAGCAGCACGTTGGACAGGATGCGGGCGTCGATGTTGCCGCCGCAGACCGGCACGCCGACGCGCTTGCCGCGGAACCGCTCGGGATGGGCGAGCAGCACAGCGATGCCGGCGGCACCCGCGCCCTCCGCCACGACCTTCGCCCCTTCGGCCAGCAGGCCGATCGCCTCCTCGATCTGCTGTTCGGAGGCGACCAGAACGCCG
>NZ_BANB01000233.1 GCF_000964365.1 Acidisphaera rubrifaciens HS-AP3
GCTACGATCCAGACTGATCGGCTACCGCTCTAGTGTCCCCCCGTTCGGCCGCCGCATCGTACCGGCGGCCGATCGGAACAGGGGAAACATCCATGAACATCGGCTCGCGTTGGGTGCGGCGCCGCGTGGCCGCCCGTTCTACCCGCCGGCTGGCGCTGCTGGCGCCGCTCGCGGTGCTCGCCGCCTGCTCGTCGTCGCTCAAGGTCGGCCCCGACGCCATCGCCGGGCTGCAGCCGGATGGGACGGTGGAAATGCGGCAGGTCCAGGTCGCCTATATCGGCAGCGCCGGCGGCGGCTACGGGACGCTGTACTACAAGGGCCATGCCTATCCGTTCAACGTCGGCGGCGCCGGCATCGGCGGTATCGGCGCCTCGACCATCGACGCGCATGGCGACGTGTACAAGATGCGCTCGGTCGCCGATTTCGCCGGCACCTATGCCCAGGGACGCTACGGCGCGGTCGCCGGCGACAGGAGCGTGGGCGATCTGTGGCTGCAGAACGACAACGGCGTCATCATGCATCTCAAGGCCAAGCGGGTCGGCCTGATGCTGTCGCTCGGCGGCGACGCGGTGATCATAACGATGAAATAAGCCCGGCGCGGCCTGCGAAAGGCGGCAGGCCGGCTCAGTAGCAGCCGGCCTGCCGTGCCCGCTCGCGCACCAGCGCCAGGATCATCGCGGACATCGGCGTCGGCACCGCGACCACCTCGCCCAGTTCGACGACGGCGCCGAGCAGGGCGTCGATCTCCATCGGCCGGCCGCGTTCCAAATCCTGCAGCATCGACGTCTTGTGCGCCCCCACCTCGCCCGCGCCCTCGATGCGGCGATCCACGTCGATCGCCAGCCGCACGCCCAGCGCCCGCGCGATCGCCTGTCCCTCCAGCATCAGCGCGCGCACGACGGCGCGCAGGTCCGGCTGCAACGCCAGCCGGTCGAGCGTGCTCGCGGTCAGCGCCGACAGCGGGTTGAACGCCATGTTGCCCCACAGCTTCACCCAGATGTCGTCGCGTATGCGCGTGCGCACGGGCGCCGACAGGCCGGCGCCGACCAGCGCCTTTGACAGGCGTTCGACGCGCGGGCTGCGGCTGCCGTCGGGCTCGCCGAGGATGAAGCGGTCGCCATAGGTGTGGCGGATCACGCCCGGCGCCTCCACCTCCGCCGCCGGATAGACGACGCAGCCGATCGCGCGCGCGGGCGGCAGGATCTCCAGCAGCCGCCCGCCCGGATCGACGCTCTGCACCGGGCGCCCGGCATACGGGCTTTCGACGCCGTGGAAATACCAATACGGCACGCCGTTGATGCCGGTCACCAGCGCCGCGTCGTCATCGACCAGCATGCGCGCGATGTCCGGCGCGGCGCCCGGCAGCGCGTGCGCCTTCAACGTCACGAACACATAGTCCTGCGGCCCCGCCTCGGCGGCGCTGTCGACGCAGCGCGGGCGCACCGTCACCCGTTCCTCGCCGCTGATCAGGGTCACGCCGTCCGCCTGCATCGCCGCCAGATGCGGGCCGCGGGCGATGAAGGTCACGTCCAGCCCGGCCTGTTGCAGCCGCACGCCGAGATAGCCGCCGATCGCCCCGGCGCCGAAGATCGCGATGCGCATGACGCTCAGACCAACCCCAGCTTCTCGGCCAGCCCGATGCGTTGCAGCTTGCCGGTGGCCCCTTTCGGGATTTCGTCGAGGAAGACGATGCGGCGCGGCACCTTGAACGCGGCGAGCCGCCCGGCGGCGTAGTCGCGCAGCGCGTGCTCGCTCGCCTCCGCCCCGTCGCGCAGCACGATCGCCGCCGCCACCTCCTCGCCGAGCTTGTCGTGCGGCACGGCGAAGGTCAGGCATTGCGCGACGGCGGGGTGGTCCATCAGAACGGTATCGACCTCGATCGGGCTGATCTTCTCGCCGCCGCGGTTGATGAGTTCCTTCAGCCGTCCGGTCAGGCGCAGATAGCCCGCCTCGTCCAGCACGCCCTGATCGCCGGTGCGGAACCAGCCGTCATGGAACGCCGTCGCGTTGGCGGCCGGGTTGTTCTCGTATCCGTCGGTGACGTTGCGCCCGCGTATCACCACCTCGCCCAGCGCACCCGACGGCAGCAGCTTGCCGTGCTCGTCCATGATCGCGATCTCCGGCCCCGCCGCGACGCCGACCGCGCCCGGATAGCGCGGGCGTGGCGGTAGCGGGTTCGACGCCATCTGATGGCTCGCCTCGGTCATGCCATAGGCCTCGATCACCGGCACGCCGAACGCGGCCTCCAGCGCCGTCATCACCTGCGGCGGCAGGCTCGACGACGACGAGCGCAGGAAGCGCAGCCGCCCCGCCTCGATCGTGGCACGGTTGCGCTCCGCGAGGCCGAGGATCGCCTGATGCATCGTCGGCACCGCCGTGTACCAGGTCGGCCGCACCTCGGCGAACCAGCCGAAGAAACGGAAGGCGTTGAAGCCGGGCGTGCACGACACCGCCGCGCCGGCCGCGAGCGAGGCGAGCGTCGCCGCGATCAGCCCGTGGATGTGAAACAGCGGCATGATGTTGAGACACACGTTGTCGCGCGTCAGCTCCAGGCTGGCGCCGATGTGATAGGCGCTCGCGGTGACGTTGCGCTGGCGCAGCGGCACGATCTTCGGCCGCGACGTGGTGCCCGAGGTGTGCAGCACCAGCGCCACGTCCTCCGGCCCCGCCGGCCCCGGCGAGGCGGCGGTCCCCGACAGGCCGCCGGCATCGAGGGCGAACGTCCCGGCCGGCGCGTCGGCGGCGGCGTCAAGCTCCACGATGGGCACGCCGCGCGCCGCCGCGACCGCGCGGGCGGGACTGTCCATGCCGCGCGCGATCACCAGCGCGCGGGCGCCGAGATCCGCGAGGTAGAAATCGAACTCCTCGGCCTTGTAGGCCGGATTGAGCGGCGCGGTGGAGGCGCCGCAGGCGATGGTGACGAAGGCGGCCGCCATCTCCGGCCCGTTCGGCAGCACGATCGCGACCCGGTCGCCGCGCCCGATGCCCATGGCGTTCAGCGCGCCGACCGTCGCCCCGGCCAGCGCGCGCAGCCCGGCATGCGTGAGCCACGGCCGGCCCGGCGCGCCGATCGCGGGCGCCCTGTCGTCGCCCGCGCGCAGCAGCCCGAGGATCGTGTCGGCGGGATAGTCCCTCATGTCGGCAAGCCCCTTGTTCACCCGCGGTCCTTGTAGCCCTTGGCGGTCATGCAGCGGGAGATCTGGATGCGCTGCTCGATCGGCCAGGAAATCGGGTAGGTCATGAACATCGGAAACGTGGCCTTGGCGATCCGGTCCGCCGCCGCCCCGCCGCTTTTCTGGCAGGCGGCCAGGTCCTTCTGATAGGCGGCGGAGTCGTGATCGGCGACCACCGGCGGATCATAGCCGCC
>NZ_BANB01000232.1 GCF_000964365.1 Acidisphaera rubrifaciens HS-AP3
GGGACGGCGACGGGGGGCAGCAGGCCGGGCATGGGCAGCTGCGCGTCCGCCGCCCGCCCCTCGCCTTCCTCGACCCCCGCGATCTCCTCGGCCGGCGGCGGCGGGATGTCGTCGGACAGCCGCCCCCCGCCCTCGCGCAGAAGCCGCTGCACGCCCTTGATCGTATAGCCCTGCACATACAAAAGGCCGGAGATGCGGCGCAGCAGGGCAATGTCGTCGGGCCGGTAGTAGCGCCGCCCGCCGCCGCGCTTCAGCGGGCGGACCTGCGGGAACTTCGTCTCCCAGAAGCGCAGGACGTGCTGCGGGATCTGCAACTCGTCGGCGACTTCGCTGATCGTGCGGAAGGCCTGCGGCGACTTGCGGGCGCGCACGCGGGACGGGCCGTGCGGACCGTCATCGTCGTGCTGGTCGCTCTCCAAACCCGGATCGGCGCCGTCGTCGGTGGCGCCGGAGTCATTCATCCCCCGCCCCGTCATAGCCGGCGCCGTCATCCGACCCGTCATCCAGCCCGCCATCGCCCATGCCGGGCTGGCGGCCGTTGACGACATCCTTCAGCCCGTTGCTCGGCCGGAACACCAGCACCCGGCGCGGCAGGATCGGGACTTCCTGCCCGGTCTTCGGATTGCGGCCGATGCGACGGCCCTTCTGGCGGACAGAAAACGTGCCGAAGCCGCTGATCTTGACGGATTCTCCGCTTTCCAGCGCGGCGCCGACGCGCTCCAGCACCGCTTCCAGCAGATCGGCCGACTCGTTACGCGACAGGCCGACCTGCGCGTAGATCGCCTCCGCCAGATGCGCGCGAGTGACCGTGTTCATGATTAAGAAACGGTAGGGGCCACGCGCTTCCCCCGTCAAGGAAGCGGCCGGTCAGGACGTCGGAAAATATGTCAATATCAGATGCTTGCGGCGCAGCGTGGCGGTGATGCCACAGTGTCACATCCGGATCAGCGCGGAGCCCCAGGTCAGACCGCCGCCCAGCGCCTCCATCAGCACCAGGTCGCCGCGCCGGATGCGCCCATCCGCCCGCGCCTCGGCGAAGGCGAGCGGCACGGATGCGGCGGAGGTATTGGCGTGGCGTTCCACCGTCACCACCACCCGCTCCGGCGGCAGGCCGAGCTTGCGGCCCATGGCGTCGATGATGCGCAGATTGGCCTGATGCGGCACCAGCCAGTCGACATCGGCGCGGCCCAGCCCGTTGGCGGACAGCGCTTCCTCGACCGCCTCGGCCAGGCGGGTCACGGCGTGGCGGAACACCTCGCGGCCGTTCATCACCAGATGCTGCGGCCGGTCGTGCCGGCCGGTCGCGCCGTCCACGTAGAGGATGTCGCCCAGCGTGCCCTGCGCATGCAGATGCGTGGACAGGATGCCCGGCGCCTCCACCCCCTCGCCCGTGCCGGCGCGCAGGAACACCGCGCCCGCCCCGTCCCCGAACAGCACGCAGGTGCCGCGGTCGCGCCAGTTCAGGATGCGCGAATAGACCTCGCTGCCGATCACCAGCACGCCGCGCGCCTGTCCGCTGCGCACCAGCCCGTCGGCCACCGACAGCGCATAGATGAACCCGGCGCAGGCCGCGGCCAGATCGAACCCATACCCGCGCGTGACGCCGAGCGCCGCCTGCACCCGCACCGCCGTCGCGGGGAACGCCTCGTCCGGCGTGCTGGTCGCCACGATGATGCAGTCCACGTCGGCCGCCGTCGCGCCCGCGTCCGCGAGCGCCGCGCGCGCCGCCTCGGTCGCCATGCTGACGGCCGTGTCGCCGGGGCCGGCGACACGGCGTTCGGCGATGCCGGTGCGCTCGCGTATCCAGGCGTCGGACGTCTCGAGCGTGCGGGCCAGCTCGTCGTTGGTGACGACGCGGGCCGGTAGGAACGCGCCCGACCCTTCGAGCACCGATCGCGGCAGGCGCGGCTGGGGTTGCGCCACCATCGTCAGGACCCCGCCGCCATGCGCGGCGCCTTGCCGCCCTCGCGCGCGCCCAGCGCGCCGGAATCGACGATCCGCGCCAGGCCGTCGCGGATGCGGTCGTTGAAGCTGTTGGCCGCCATGTCGATCGCGAGATCGAGCGCATAGGCAAAGCCCTGCGCATCCGTGCCGCCGTGCGACTTCACCACCACGCCATTGAGCCCCAGCATCATCGCGCCGTTGTAGCGGCGCGGATCGATCATCTCGCGCAGCCGTTCCAGCCCCGGCCGCGCCAGCACATAGCCCATGCGCGTCGCGATCGACGCGGTGAACACCGAGCGGAGCATCTGCAGCACCAGCTTCACCGCGCCCTCGGCCGTCTTCAGCGCGACGTTGCCGGAAAACCCGTCGGTCACGATCACGTCGGTGGTGCCGCTCGCGATGTCCGTGCCCTCGACGAAGCCGTGGAAGTTGGGCGCGAGATAGGTGCCGCGCAGGATGTCGGCCGCCTCGCGCACCCGCTCGTCGCCCTTCAGCTCCTCGGCGCCCACGTTCATCAGCCCGACCCGCGGCGTCGTCAGACCGAGCACGGTGCGCGCGAACACGTCGCCCATCACCGCGAACTCCACGAGGTTGCGCGAGTCGCAGCTCGCGTTGGCCCCCACGTCCAGCATCACCGTGTCGCCGCGCGCCGAGGGCATGATCGCGGCGAGCGCCGGGCGGTCGATGCCGGGCAGCGCCTTCAGCACGATCTTGGCCAGCGCGAGCAGCGCGCCGGTATTGCCGGCGGACACCACGCCCGAGGCATGGCCGCCGGCCACGGCGTCGATGGCCGCGCGCATCGACGTGCCGCGCAGCCGCACCGCGGCGGCGGCCTTCATGTCGTTGCCGACCACCTCGCGCGCGTCGCGGATTTCCGAATGGGCGGCCGCCCGCTTGTGCCGGCGCAGCAGCGGCACCAGCGCCGCCTCCTGCCCGAACAGCAGGAACTTCACGCCCGGATGCCGTTCCGCCGCGATGTCCACGCCACGCACGATCGCCTCTGGCGCGTGGTCGCCGCCCATGGCGTCCACCGCGAGGGTGCAGATCGGCACCACGCTGCCGGCCGGGTTCAGCACGATACCGGTCCCGCGCGTCGTCGTTCGCCTGAGGTCCGGCGCGTGCCGATCAGGCGCGCACGGCGCCCCGCAGCGCCTTGCCGGCCGCCACAACCTCGCGGCCGTCGTAGTGACCGCAATGCGCGCACACGTGGTGCGGCCGCTTCAGTTCGCCGCAATTGCCGCACTCCGCATGGGCCTGCGTGGTCAGCGCGTGATGGCTGCGCCGCATGCCGCGCCGCGACGGCGAGGTCTTCTTCTTTGGAACAGCCATGGCACAGCCCTTCGACAAATGGTGCGAACGGCGGCGGCTCCGCGGGGTTTCGCCTGGGCGCGCCGACGGTCACAGGATGGCAACAACGGGAAGCGCGGCGTCTAGCAGAGGCACTCCGAGGCGACAAGCCGGACAGCGGCGCCGCCCCCATCCTACCGCCTGCCCGGGTGCGGCGGAAGCCATGCGCCCTGGTCATGTCGCCGACCGGACCGGCGGCCCGCCGGCCCTCGGCGGGTTCACGCCCGGCGCTTGAGGACGGCGAACGGCGAGGGCCGGGCCGGTGGCGCCTCCGTCGCCGCGCCGGGCGGCGGCTCCTCCGTCAGGTCCGCCGTGTCGGGGAGGTCGGGATGGCGCGGATAGGGATCGAGCGCCAGCGCCAGTTGCTCGGCGGCGGCCTCGCCGAGGTCGATATGCGATCCGACGATCGGGATCTCGTCCGGCGCGTCCACGTCGATCTCCTCGGACAGCGCCGATTCGGGGACGAAATGCAGCACGAAGGGCTCGGTCACCACCGACTCGAACTCGTCGCCCGTGATCACGCAGACCTGCCGCACCCGCGCCTCCAGCACCCCGTCGGCCGACAGGGCGCCGCCGCGCAGCGGCCGCAGCAGGAAGCGGCAACGCAGGGACTCGATCGCCGGCAGGCCGAAACGCGAGGCGAGCAGCGCCCGCTCGCCATGCCCGGCCTCCACCTCCGCCGTCCGTCCCTCGGGACCGACGGCGCTCACGGCATAGGGGCGGGAGAACTCGGGCGTGACCGGATCGCTCATGCCGCCGCCTCCCGTGCCGGCAGGAAGCCCGCCTCGCCGTCCAGCACGGCGGCGCGGTCGAGGGCCGCGATCTGCGCGCGCACGATGCGGGCAAGGGTCGCCGCCGCGCCCGGCGCCGCCGGGGCCGAACGCCAGACATTGCGTTCCAGCGCCGCCGCAAGCGCGGCCCCGCCATCCGCTCCGGCGCCCTGCAGCGCGGCCTCATAGGCGACGGCGCGGCCGTGAAACGCCTCCCACATGGCGCGCACACGCTTGCCCACGGTCATGTCGCCCACGCCGAGTTCGCGCAGGCTGCGGTCCATGTCGCTGAACATCGCGTCGAACACGCCCTGCGCGATGTCCGGCCCCGGCGCCTCGAGCGCCCGCAGCCGGCGGATCAGCAGGAAGGCATACACGGCGATCAGATCGAACCGCCCGTCCATCGTGTCGGGCACGCCGAGCCCGTCCGGCGGGTCCTGATAGTTCCAGGGCTCGCGCGCGGCGCGGACCGACGCGCTATAGAGGGAGAACGCGAGCCGTTCGAGCCGCACCCGCTGCCGGCCCCTTTGGAGCAGACTCAGCAATGTCTTTGTCCCACCTGTTGTCGACGCCGCGGAGCCGGAAGCCTGCACGCCCGGTGCCCCGCCACAGGGCGGAGGATAGCCCCGGCGGCAGGCACCGGAATTGACGCCGTGCCTGGAATTGTGGTCGGTCATCCACTCTATCAACGCGGGGTGCCTGTGCAAATCAACGACGCGGTGAACCCATGTCCGGCGCGGCCCACCTCCGGGCGGCGCCCCCGGGCGGCGGCCCTGCTCCTGCTCGTCGCTCTCGGCGGCTGCAGCTTTTTCGAGGCACGGCCGCAGGTGCGCGGCAATCTCGTGGATACCGACACGCTGAAGGAGCTGGTCCCGGGCACCTCCACCCGCGCCGACGCGACCGCGCTGCTCGGCTCGCCCACCGCCAAGGCGACCTTCGACGACAATACCTGGGTCTATATCGGCGAGGTGACGCAGCCGCAGGTCGGCCGCACGCAGGATGTCGTCAGCCAGGAAGTCGTGCTGCTGAGCTTCAACAACGCCGGCGTGCTGGAGCATGTCCGCACGCTCAACCAGGACAATTCCTACCCGGTGGAGATGGCGAGCGGCGCCACGCCCTCGCCGGGCAGCGAGGCGTCGCTCCTGCAGCAGCTGTTCGGCAGCATCGGCAAATACAACCCGCTGGGCGGGGCGCTGGGTAACCAGCCGGGCGCGCCGACGGGCGGGGCGAACACGAACACGCAGTAGCGGGTACGCGATCGCTCAGAAATGGCTCCAGCCGCCCGGGCCGAGGGTCAGGGCGGCACCGTCATGGAGCACCGTCACGCCGGGCGGCTCGCCCGGACCGGGTGGCCGGCAGACGCCGATCGGCGTGACCGGGATACCAAGTGCGCCCGCGCGGGCGCGCAGCGCGGCCAGACGCCCCGGCGGGACCGCCATCACGATTTCGTAATCATCGCCCCCGGTCAGCCGCGTCGCCAGCCACGCCGTCCGATCCCCTTGCCCGCCGACCCCAAACGCCGCCGCCGAGGCCGGCACCGCCCCGGCGTCGATCTCCGCGCTGACCCCCGACGCGCGGCACAGATGGCCGAGGTCCTGCACCAGCCCGTCCGACACATCGAGCGCGGCATGCGCGACGTCCGGCGCGATCAGCCCGAGCCGGGGTGTCGGCAGCCGGTAGCGGCCGGCCAGGAAACCGTCCGGGTCCGGCACCTGCCCCCGCGCGGCGGCGAGACCGAGCGCGCCGTCGCCGATCGTCCCGGTCACCACGATCAGGTCGCCCGCCACCGCCCCGCCCCGCCGCACCATCCCGCCCGGAGCGACATGGCCGATCAGGGTCGCGGTCAAGGTCGCCGCCCCCGGCGTGCCGGTCGTGTCGCCGCCCAGCAGCGCCAGCCCGTACGCCGCCTGATCCGCCGCCAGCCCGGCGGCGAAGCGGGCGAACCAGTCGTCCGGGGTATCCACCGGGACGCTGACCGTCAGCAGATAGCCGAGCGGAACCGCGCCCTTCGCCGCCAGGTCCGACAGGTTCACCCGCAGCAGCTTGCGGGCGACCAGGTCGGGCGGATCGTCGGGCAGATAGTGCACGCCGGCCACCATCGCATCGACCGTCAGCACCAGCGCGCGGCCCGCCGGCGGCTCCAGCAGCGCGGCATCGTCCGTCAGGCCAAGGCCCGCCGGCCCCGCCAGCGGCGCGAAATGCCGCGCGATGCGGTCGAACTCGGGAGGCAGGCGGGTGGCGGGTGGTGCGGCCACCGCGCGCCCCTCAGACGGCCGCGTCCGTGAACTCCTGCGGGCGCAGCTGGCGGGCCAGCCGGTCGAGCAGCCCGTTGGCCATGCGCGGCTCGTCGCCGTCGAAGAAGCCGTGCGCCACGTCCAGGTATTCGTTGATGACAACGCGCGCCGGCGGCCCGTCCGTCATCGACAGCTCCGCCGCCCCCGCCCGCACCAAGGCGCGCAGCACCGGATCGAGCCGGGCGAGCGGCCATTCCGCCGGCAGCGCCACGGCGATCATCCGGTCATTGGCCTCCTGCGCCTGCACCGCCGTGCGGACGATGCGGGCGAACAGCCCCACCTCCACGTCGGGCACGCGCCCGTCGTCGTAGCCGGCATCGGGATCGCCCCGCCCCTCGGGCGGCGGGCCGAGGCGATGGCGGACGAACTGGTCGATCACCGTCTCCGCCGTCTCGCCGCTCTGCTCGCTCTGGAACAGCGCCTGCACGGCTGCGACGCGCGCGCCGGTGCGCGGGCGGGACGTGGGCGGGCGGCGGCGCGGGCGCTGGCTCACGAC
>NZ_BANB01000231.1 GCF_000964365.1 Acidisphaera rubrifaciens HS-AP3
CCGGTATCGCCCTTCGGCGCGAGGTCGGGGACCGTGCCATACAGGACGGACGACGTCCCGTTGAGCACGATGCCCAGCAGTGGCAGCAGCACCAGGGTGAGACGCAGCGGCGTCAGCACCGTCGCGACCATCAGAAGCGCCGTCGCGGCTTCGGTGAGCGCCACGCTCCAGACCACGCCCAGACGTTCGCCGAGCCAGCCGCACGCGGCCTTGCCGAGCGCGCCGCCGCCGAACAGCAGTGCCAGCCCGAGACCGACCTCGGCGCCGCCGGCCCCCCGCGTGTGCAGCAGGAACGGGAGGAACAGCAGGTAGCCCATGCGGGTCGCCGTATCGAGCGCGCCGATGGCGAACAGCAGCCAGAAGCCGCTTCCGCCGTCGCCGTGGCCGGCGGGCTTCGCGTCGGCGGGTGCGGACACGGGCTGGCGGGGCAGCACGGCCAGCAGGGCGGCGGCCGTCACCAGCCCCACCCCCGCCATCAGACCCACCACCGGGCGCCAGGCGACGACGGGAAGCAGAAGGGCGACGACGACGGGGAAGATCGACTTTCCCAGGTCGCCGGCGAAATTATAGATGCCGAGCGGCCCGCGCGCCGCCCGGCCATAGGCGCGCGTCACCAGCAGCGACGCGCGCGGATGCTGCACGCTCGACCCGATGCCGGCGAGCACCAGCCCCGCGCACAGCCCGGCGAAGCCGAACGGCAGCGACACCACCGCGAACCCCGCCGCCGCGACGACCGTCGCCAGCGCCAGCGCCGTGCGTGGAGGAAGGCGCGACACCGCCCGGTCGCCCGGGACCTGCAGGATGCCCATGGTGCCGTAATACAGCGCCCGGACCACCGCGACGGCGGCGTAGGACAGCCCGAACTGCGTCTGCCAGACCGGCAGCAGGGCATAAAGCTGATCCGTGTATCCGTCGTGCAGCATGTGGGCGAGGCAGGCCCCGGCCAAGTCGCGCCGGGCCGGTGGCGACGCGCCCTCCGACGCGCCCTCCTGCGTGATCGAAGGCATATCCGCCGCAACCGTCGTCCGCATGGCGTCGCTCCCCCTCGACCGGGGACGGTAGGCATGTGAGTTTTTGGCGACCAGACGGCGTCTGGTCACGATACCTGTCGATTTTTCTCACGGGTGCGATGCGACGTCTGCCGCCGCTCAATGCCCTGCGCGTGTTCGAGGTCGCGGCCCGCACCGGCAGCTATGCCGAGGCGGGGGCGGAACTCGGCCTGACCCACGGAGCCGTCAGCCGCCAGATCGCCGCGTTGGAGCGGTGGCTGGGCCAGCGCCTGTTCGTCCGCGCGGGCCGGCGCATGGTGGCCACACCCGCCGCGCGGGCATTCGCGGCGGAGGTCAGCCTCTCGTTCGACCGGATGACCGGTGCGGCCGAGGCGTGCGGCCGGCTGGAGGCCCGGCGCATCCTGCGGGTCAGCGCGCCCACGACGTTCGCCATGCGCTGGCTGATCCCCCGGCTGGAGCGCTTCCATGCGGCGCGGCCGGACGTCGAGGTGGCGGTGGCCACCACCACCACGCTGCATGCCGCCCTGCGCGGCGGCTTCGACGTCGCGATCCGGCGTGGCCCGGCGGACCAGGATGCGTGGCCGCAGCATCGCGCCATCCCGTTCCTGGACGAGGCGGACACGCTGATCATGAGCCCGGCCCTGTTCGCGCGCCGCCCCGTCGCGCGGGCCGGCGACGTCGCGGGGCACGTCCTGCTCGCGACGGAGACCCGGCCGGGCGACTGGACGGACTGGCTTGCGCGTGCCGGCGTGCATCCGGGCGCCGGTGGCCGGCGGCGCATGTTCGACCATTTCTTCGTCACGCTGCAGGCGGTCGCGGACGGCCTCGGCCTCGGCATCGGCCCGGTGCCGGTGCTGCAGGCCGATCTGGCGGCCGGGCGTCTCGTCGCACCGCTGCCCGACATCGCCGTGCCGCGCCGGGGCTACGTCGCGCTCGTGCCGTTCGACGCCGACAAGACACCGTCGCTGACCGCCTTCGTCGAATGGCTCGTCGCCGAGGGCGACGCATCATCCGGGGACGCACGCGCATAGTCTCTTGTTGAGCAGAGGTTCGTTCCCAAAGGCGCTTGCGACCCCCGTATTCGCTGCGTTGAAGCAGGGCGCAGCGCGCACGCGCGGGGTATCGTACAATTCGGTCGTAACCGAAACATCGACGGCGCCGCCGGCCTACGGTGACACTCCGCATGGGAGAGTCACGATGCCAGACACCACCGACTTGCCTGCCGAGTTCCGGCCGGATGCCGACCACATCACGATCACGCCGTCGGTCCTCTACGTCGGCACCCCCGTCGCGCTCATCACGACCCTCAATCCTGACGGCACGACGACCATCTCACCGATGTCCTCGGCCTGGATGCTCTTCGACCGCGTCGTCCTCGGAATGACATCGACGAGCAAGGGCCCGAATGTCGAGGCCATCGCGCGCGGGGCCGGTCGCGCATCGCGACATCGTCATCGCCGGCACCAACCACATAGACGCCGCCAGATGGGGCCCGCTGCTCTATATCTTCCGTCACTATTGCGCAACGGGACGAGATCTCGGGCGGACGTTCAAGGCTGAAGTATAGGGGGCACGACAGGGCGCCATGCCGAGCATTACATCCCTGGCCGAGACGGCCGCCCTCGTCGGCGATCCCGCGCGGGCCAACATGTTGGCCGCGTTGATGGACGGCCGCGCCCTGACGGCCACGGAACTGGCGCGGGCTGCCGGCATCACGCCGCAGACCGCCAGCGGTCACCTCGCGCGGCTGACGACGG
Organism: Acidisphaera rubrifaciens HS-AP3; assembly: GCF_000964365.1. Taxonomy (GTDB): domain Bacteria; phylum Pseudomonadota; class Alphaproteobacteria; order Acetobacterales; family Acetobacteraceae; genus Acidisphaera; species Acidisphaera rubrifaciens. The sequence goes on from NZ_BANB01000231.1 coordinate 2,768, forward strand.
CCGGCCTGCTGGCCATGGACCGCCAGGGCAAGCACCGCTATCACCGCCTCGCATCGCCCGCCGTCGCCGGCATGCTCGAAAGCATCATGACCGTTGCAGGTGGTATCAACCGCACGGACCGTCCACGAGACGGAACGGCGGTCGTGACCGGCCCGCGCGACAAGGCGCTGCGGTACGCCCGCACATGCTATGACCATCTGGCCGGACAGGTGGCGGTCGCGATTGCCGATCGCATGAGTGGGTCCGGATTCATCGACTTCTCGGCCGATGGCGGCGTGCTTTCGGATGACGGCGCTACGTTCCTCCGTGACCTCGGGGTAGACCTCGATGGGGCGATGACGCGCGCCGGCCGGCGAGGCGGGCCGATCCTCTGCCGTCCCTGCCTGGACTGGAGCGAGCGTCGGCCGCACATCGCCGGCGCCGTTGGTGCGGCGCTGTGTCGCGCCTGTTTTTCGCAGGGCTGGATACGCCGTGTCGACGGCACGCGCGCCGTCGGCATCACGCCGGCGGGACGCCGGGGGCTGATCCGCGCATTCGGCTACGGTATCATGGGATAGCTCGCGCGCGGCCGCCGGGGCACTCCCCTCGGCAACCACTCCGGAAAGGTCGAGCGTGTCCGCCAGAGCCAGCCGCGGCAGCATGACCGCCCCGTCCAGCAGGCTGGGCGCCAGCTTAGCGGCTTCAAGGGTGACCAGCATCTCCCCGCGCGGCGGCGTCCCGAATCACTGATCTGCCATGCTGTCAAACGCAACCATATGGTTGCGGAGCGCGTCGGTCGAGCGGGCTGTACATGCGATACCGTACGTATCGGGCCACGTTTTATTTGCCGTGCTTAAGTAAATGGCGCTCGTTTCGACAGCGACTGAAACGGGCGCGCAGGGCTGCCGTTTACACCGTGTCGCCGCGGGCATCCGCCACGCGGCGATAGGGACCAACCGTAAAAGGGACGCACACATGGCACAGCACGACAAATCCAATCCCGGCAACTTCGCCGACGATCGGGCGCGTGCATCGGAAGCCGGGAAGAAGGGCGGGCAGCACAGTCACGGCGGCAGCCACGACAATCCCGGCAACTTTGCGCAAAACCCGGAGCGCGCCGCGGAGGCGGGGCGGAAGGGTGGCGAGCACAGCTCCGGCAGCTTTGCACAGGACCACGAGAAGGCCGCGGAAGCGGGCCGCAAGGGCGGCCAGCACAGCCACGGTGGCCACGGCAGCGGCAACTGACCCCAACTGGTGGCGTGCGGGCGTATGCCCGCACGCTGTCCGGACTCGTTTCGGACGCCCGCTTGCACGTCGTCCGGGAACATGCGGTTCCCGGACGTTTCGTCATGTGGGCCGGTCGGCGCCTTTCATGCGCAGAACCAGACGCCGCGCGGCCTCGCCCAGTGAGGTGACAAGCAGGAGACCGACGGCCAGATGCGCCGCGCCCGCGGGATCGTCCGCCTCCGCGCCGATGGCAACGATAAGTGCGGTGGCGCCCCCCGCCGGCGTGAGGGCGCCGGACACCAGCTGGAGCGATGCCGCCAGGACGGCGGTGACGACGATCGCGGCAACGCGCGTCCAGACCAGCGGGTGCGCGCCCATGAAGGGCGGCTGCATGTTGGCACCGGTCAGGAACACGCCCGCGAAGCCCGAGGCCGCGCCGAGCACCTGGCCCATCAGGATCGCATAAGGTCGCGCGCTCGCTTCCTCCGGATGCAGAAGCTGCGTGAAGACCGCGGAGCCGAGGCTGGGGGCCAGGAAAGGCTCCTGCCACCAGACCGCGATGGCCGCGACCACGCCCAGGATCGCCGCGGTCAGCAGCACCTCAACTATTTTGCGGAGCCCCATGCCGGTTTCCTTGCCTGCCGTGGCTCGAACGGCGGGGCGTGGCGGAAAGTTGACTGATCCGTCCCCCGGCCCAACCGCCTGCCGGTGATGGCACGCGGTTGCATCGGGGCGCGGCGGCGTGCGACGACCCCTCTGGTTCCCCGTCCGCCACGGGCGCCGTCCAGGAAAGGAGATTGGTCATGGTCGATACGAGGATGATTGCCCAGGTCGCGGGCAAGCCCGGCTTCATCGCGGCACTCGACCAGAGCGGCGGCTCCACACCCGGGGCGCTCAAGCTCTACGGCATCGCGGAGAGCGACTACGACAGCGAGGCCGAGATGTTTCGCCTGATGCACGCGATGCGCACCAGGATCATCACCGCGCCGTCCTTCAACGGCAGCAAGGTCATCTGCACCATCCTGTTCGAGCAGACCATGGACGGCCTGGTGAACGGCCGACCGGTTCCCTCCTACCTGTGGGAGGAACGTGGCGTGGTGCCGTTCGTGAAGGTGGACAAGGGGCTCGACGCCGAGCGCGATGGCGTCAGCCTGATGAAGCCGATGCCGGACCTCGATGCGCTGCTCGACCGCGCGGTGAAGCTCGGGGTGGCCGGCACCAAGATGCGCTCGACCATACGTCTGGCCGATCCGGCCGGCATCGCCGCGATCGCCCGCCAGCAATTCGAGATCGGCGCACAAATCGCGGCCCATGGCCTGCTGCCGATCCTGGAGCCGGAGGTACTGATCAAAAGCCCCGACAAGGCCGGCGCCGAGCATCTTCTGCGCAACGAACTCATGAAGGGTCTCGACGCCCTTCCCGACGGGCGGCAGGTCATGCTCAAGCTGACCATTCCGGAGCAGCCCGATTTCTATCTGCCCCTCGTCGAGCATCCGCGTGTCGCGCGCGTGGTCGCGCTGTCGGGCGGTTACGGTCGTCACGAGGCCTGCGAAAAGCTCAGCCGCAACCACGGCATGATCGCCAGCTTCTCGCGCGCCCTGCTCGACGATTTGCGGCACGCGATGTCCGACGCCCAGTTCAACGCCGCGCTGGCTGCGGCGACGGACGAGATCTACGCGGCATCCGTGGAGAAGCACTAAAAAAGTTTCAAATCCGACGACGTACGGTCGGCTCGCCGCGACCGTTGCGTGATCACCGACACCGCCCGAGGCGGCAGCGGGCAACCGGGTGCGCGCCGTTGCGTTGACGTGACGCAATGGATGTATGTATCGCCGAGGTCGCCCACGCGGCGGCGCCACCCACCATCGGATCGCTGCTCGAGGCGGTGACCGCCCTGCTTCCCGCGATGCAGACGCGCGCTGCGTTTCACGACATGGCGGCAAGCTTCCCGGAGACCGACGTGGCCGAACTCCGCGCGGCGGGTGCGCTTGCGGCCCCGGTGCCGCGCGTGTTCGGCGGCCTCGGGCTCGGCACCGAGGCGACGGGCGCCCCGGATCTGGCACGGCTGCTGCGGCTGGTGGGTCGCGGCAATCTCGTGGTCGGGCGGGTATACGAGGGACATGTCAACGCGCTGCGGCTCGTCATGCGGCACGGCGCACCGGCACAGGTCCGCGCGGCGGTTGCCGATGCGCTCGCCGGCGAACTCTTCGCGGTGTGGAACACGCAGGCATCGGACGCGCCGCTCGTGCTCGACGGCGATCGCCTGCATGGCGCGAAGGTGCTCGCGACGGCGGCGGGCCACGCCACGCGCGCGCTGGTGACGGCCGATCTGCCGGACGGCGCGCGCCAGATGATCCTGGTTCGGCTTGCGCCCGGCGAGCGCGCGGACCTGTCCGAGTGGACGGCGCGCGGGATGCGCGGGTCCGCGACCGGACGGGTGACGTTCGACGGGATGCGCGCCCCAGCCTCCGCGCTGATCGGCGGCCCGGACGACTACATCCGCCAGCCGGATTTCTCGGGCGGCGCGTGGCGCGTGCTCGCGGTGCTGGCCGGGGGATTGGACGGACTTGTCGAGGCGTTTCGCACCCATCTCGTCGGTCGTCGGCGGGACGGCGATCCGCATCAGCAGGCGCGGGCGGGACGGCTGTTCGCGTTGCAAAATACCGTCCGGCTCTGGGTCACGCAGGCCGCGGACATCGCCGAGGCCGGCGCCGACGACGCGCTGATCGTGGCCTTCACCGACCTCGCCCGTGGCGCGGTGGAGGCGGCGTGCGTGGAGGCGGTGTCGCTGGTGGAGCGCAGCGTCGGCCTGCATGCCTTCATGCGGCCGGAGCCCGTCGAGCGGATCACGCGCGATCTGGAGACGTATCTCCGCCAACCGGCGCCGGACGCCGCGTTGACCGGCGCCGCGCGGTATTTCCTGCGCGCGGCGTTGCCTTGATGCGCGCGGCCGAGGCACTGGCGCGGTTCCGCAACGCGCCGCCGGCTGGCCTCGACGCCATCGTCCGCGGCCCCTTCACCGTGCTGGCGCCGCACCCGGACGACGAGAGCCTCGGCTGCGGCGGCCTGATCGCGCAGGCGGCGGCGGCGGGCATTCCGGCGCATGTCGTCGTGCTGACGGACGGCACCGGGTCACATCCGAACTCCAGACGCTTTCCCGCGCCCGCTCTGGCCGCGCTGCGCGAGGGCGAAGCCCGCGCGGCCGTGCGGGCGCTTGGACTTTCCGCCGACCGCGTGGCGTTCCTGCATGCGCCGGATACGCGGGCGCCGCATGCCGGCCCGGCGTTCGACGCCCTCGTCGATGCGCTCGCGTTGCGGCTGCGCGCGACGGGCAGCCGCACGCTGTTCGCGACGTGGCGGCACGATCCGCACGGTGACCACGCGGCCGCGCACTTGATCGCCGCGGCGGCGGCGCGGCGCGCGGGGGCGCGGCTGATGTCCTATCCGGTATGGGGCTGGACGTTGCCGGACGATACCGAGGTGGATGCGCCTGCCGCCATGCGCCTCGACGTGTCCGGACAGCTCGCGGCCAAGCGCCGGGCGATCGCGGCGCATCGCTCGCAGATGACCGACCTCATCGACGATGATCCGGACGGCTTCCGTCTGCCGGAAGATTTCGTCGCGCTGCATACGGGGACGTGGGAAGTGTTCCTCGATGCGTGAGCGCGGGGCGCATGAACGTGTGGTGCCTGAAAGTCTCGCACCCGCGTATTTCGATCGCGTCTATGCGCGCGACCCGGACCCGTGGCGGTTTCGCGACAGCCCTTATGAGCGGGCAAAATACCGTGCGACCATCGACGCGCTTCCGCGGCCGCGCTTCGCAAACGCCTTCGAGGTCGGCTGCTCGATCGGCGTGCTGAGCGCGCTGCTCGCCGCGCGCTGCGATCGGCTGTTGTCGGTCGATGTCGCCGACGCCGCGCTCGATCAAGCGCGCCGGTCCTGCGCCGGCCTGCCGCAGATACGTTTCGAACGGATGCACATTCCGAACGAGTGGCCGGACGACGTGTTCGACCTGATCGTCCTATCCGAGGTGCTGTACTATCTCAACGACGCCGACGTGCACCGCGCCGCGCGACGGACCTCGGCCAGCCTGCGGCCGGGCGGCGTGGCGCTGCTGGTGCATTGGACCGGGCCGACCGACTACCCGCTGACCGCCGACGTCGCCGCGGAGGCGTTCATCACGGCATCCGCGCTCATCGTCCGAACGTCCAAGCGAACCCCCGAATACCGCATGGATGTTCTGCTGCGTTGACGTTGGCTCCGTCACGACCTGCGCCGGCAAACCCCCGGCGGCCATCACGTATGCACGCGGCGATCCGGCCTCCCGGCGCCGCCGCGCCCTCCCACCGATCCACGCGCTGAAGGTCCGGACGGACAGACATGTTTTATGCGGGCACACCTCCGATGACGGCCGCTCCGGGCGCGGCGCATGGACCCGGAACGCTCGGTCCGGTCGTGGTGGCCGTGCCCGTCAAGGACGAGCAGGACCATCTTGCCGCCTGTCTGGAGGCGCTGGATCACCAGACCGCGGGCAGGGCCGATCACATTCTGCTGCTGTTGAACAACTGTTCCGATGCAACGCCCTCGATCGCGAACCGCATGCGGGCGCGTCTGACCGCGACGCTTCATGTCGTCGAAATCGCGCTGCCGCCGGCGCTCGCGACCGCGGGCCATGCGCGGCGTCTGGCGATGGATGCCGCATGCCGTCTGGCCGGCGGGCAGGGGCTTCTGCTGACCACCGACGCCGATGCGCGCGTCGATCCCGACTGGGTCGGCGCGAACCTCGCCGCAATCAGGGTCGGCGCGGACGCCGTCGCCGGATGGGTTGAGCTTGACGCCCCCGACTGGGCCGCCATTCCGTTGCGCCTGCACGAGGACGATGCGCGCGAATGCGCCTATGACACCGTGTGCGACGAGATCCACGCGCTGCTTGATCCCGATCCCGCCGATCCCTGGCCGCGCCATACCCAGGCCTCCGGCGCCAGCATCGCGGTGACGGCGGCGGCGTACCGCGCCGCCGGCGGGATGCCGGCGCCGCCGGTGGGCGAGGACCGGGCCTTCATCGCGGCGTTGCGGCGCATCGACGCGCGTGTCCGCCACGCCCCGGAATGCCGGGTCGTCGTTTCGGGCCGCATCGAGGGGCGGGCGGCCGGCGGCATGGCGGACACGATCAGGCGCCGGATGACCGCGCCGGATGCGTTCATCGACGACCGCCTCGAACCGGCGATCGCCTGCGCGCGGCGGGCAACGCTGCGTGCCCTCGCCGGGCGCGCCTACCGGACCGGGAGGCTGGCCGCGGGGCTGGAGGCGCGCTTCGGTCTGTCGCGGCCCGTCCTGGCCGACTGCCTCCGCCGCGCGACGTTCGGGGCGGCGTGGGAGGCGATCGAGGCGCAGAGCCCGCAACTCGTCCGGCGCCGCGTGCCGGTGCGGGCGCTGGCGGCGCAGCAGGCGAC